>DATIKD010000371.1:0-9598 GCA_035477965.1 Dehalococcoidales bacterium
TGGCTCATTACGTACGCCAGAAGACGGGGGAAGGTCAGCAGGTGGATGTTTCCATGCAGGAAATCGCCGCCAAACGCAACTCCTCAAACTTGATTGTGTGGGAATTCGATAAACGCTTGATTTCGCGGGCAGGCAATATAAGGACAGTCGGGGCCCGCTCTACTCGCTGGATATGGGAATGTAAGGACGGCTACATCTTCTGGTCATACATGGGAGGTAAACCGGGTTCACAGGGAAACCGAGCCATGTCCAAATGGATCGATGATACAGGTATAGAAAACCCGATGCGCTCCATCACGAACTGGGAAGAATTTGACATGGCTGCGCAGGATGTTTCTAAAGAAGTCCTGGACTCCCATCAGAGCGCAATAGCCGCTTTATTTAAGCGATTTACCAAGCAGGAAATAATGACAGAAGGACAAAAAAGAGGACTGAACGCCAGTATTGTCGCTACTCCCTCGGATATATTGGCCAACCCTCAACTCAAAGCCCGTGATTTTTGGGCCGATTTGACCAATCCGGTAACTGGAGCACATCTGCTTTATCCCAGGTTTTTCTTCTTAAGCAATGTAACTCAAAATTTTATATGGTCATCGGCGCCGGTGGCCGGAGAATATAATGACGTTCTCTATCGTAATGAGCTCAAATTAGCGGATAGTGAAATAAAGGAATTGAGAAAAGCTAATGTCATCTAATGAAATCAGAGATAGAATAAATCAACCTGCGCTGGCCGGTATTAAAGTACTCGATTTTGGATGGGCCCTGGTGGGTAGTCTTACCGGCAAACATCTGGCAGATAATGGGGCCATCGTAATCAAGATCGAATCTGCCACGCGTATTGACCTTTCACGTACCAATCGCATGGTAAAAGCATCCAGCCCTACTAACCCGGATGACAAACCCTGGTATTCACATCTCAATACTTCCAAGAGAAGTTTCGTAATCAATATCAAACATCCGCTGGCCAAAGGGGTAATAAACAGACTAATCGCCTGGGCGGATGTTGTCAACGAAAACTTTACGCCCGGGACGCTTACTAAACTGGGTATGGATTATCACTATATGCAACAAATCAACCCTGATATTATTATGTTGAGTTCAAGCGCCTATGGCCAAACCGGTCCGATGGCCCAAGAATGGGGAGTTGACGGGACCGGTCTTTCTATGTCCGGTTATCTTGATCAAACCGGTTGGCCGGACAGGACACCGGTAGGAGCCAATTCTCCTTTCGGCGATGTAGTCCTGCCTTACATTAATGCTCTGACGATCGTGGCGGCCCTGGATTACCGGGACCGCACCGGGAAAGGTCAGCACATCGATTCCAGCATGGTGGAAGTATGTACCCATTTCTCAACACCCCTCCTATTGGACTTGCAGGCCAATAATCACCTGCAAAAACGCAATGGAAACCGGCTGGATTATGCCAGTCCCCATGGAGTTTTTCCTTGCCGGGGGAGCGACCGCTGGTGTGCTATTGCAGTATTTAACGAAAAAGAATGGCAGTCTTTTTGCCAGGTCATCGGCCATCCTGCCTGGACGCAGGATACCCGTTTCACTACCCTGGCTGATCGTAAAAAGAATGAAAGTGAATTGGAAGCCCGGATATCTGAGTGGACGATCCAGTATACAGACTATGAAGTCATGTCCCGCCTGCAGGCTGCCGGAGTTCCTGCCGGAGTGGTCCAGACTATGGAAGATATTCTCGAACGTGATCCCCAACTTAAGGAGAGAGAATACCTGCAGCCTATTAAAAACCCGGTGCTGGGTGTTTTTGGGCATCCCACGCCGGGAGTTAAACTTTCCAAGTCCAAATACAAATTGCGTTACGCCCCTTTGATGGGTGAAGATACTGAGTGTATCTGTATTGAAACTTTGGGAATGTCAGACCTTGAATTCGCGTCTCTGGTTGGCGCTAACGTATTTGAGTAATTCATAAATAATTTCATATCAAACACAAATTGATCGATTAAAATGAGGCCAAAGAATGGGAAATACTGTACCAACCAACCTTGAATTATTTGCGCAACAACTAACTGCTAAAATCGGTCAAATAAGGACCTATAAGGAATTCGATTACTCTGATCCCGATTATAGCCAGGAATATTTTAACACCAGAGTAACTCGCGACGGCATCCGGCACTTCGTAGATGGCATTGGAGACATTAATCCGTTATACCGGGATGTAAAGTATTGTGCCGGCAGTAAATACCGTTGTTTGATAGCTCCACCAACCTTCCTGGAAACTATCAACTACTCCCAGCATCCCGACAATGTGCCCTCCGGCCTAGAAGGTTTCCTGTCCGGATTTGAATGGGAATATTATAGACCGGTCTGTGAAGGCGATGAATACACCGCCAGAGTTGTTTATCCGCTGGATGTCCAGTTGAAAACCAGCCGTTCCTCCGGACATCTGGTGATAGTCACTGAAAAAGGCCAATTGCTAAGACAGGGTGCCGAAGTTGTGGCCGCTTATAAGTCATGGGTTATCTTTATGGAAGGTCGCAAGTCACTGGTTCAAAAAACTCCTGAGACCGAAAATGAAATGCCTCATTTTACCAAAGAAGAAATAGATCGAGTGTACCTGGCTCAGGATAACGAGATTCCCCGTGGACGGGAACCTCGTTACTGGGAGGATGTTGAAATTGGCCAGGTACTGACGCCAGTTGTGAGAGGGCCTTACTCTTTGAGTGAGAAGTTCGCCTGGTTTATCGGTAAAGGTAATCCTCCTCACTGTGTCTCTGACCGCCTCTTTCGCATAATCGCTGATAAACACTCTGTAAATAAAGGGGTTTACGACTCCGGTTTGAATGTTTTTATCCGTCCCTCGATGTTCGATGCCAAAACCCAGTCTGACCGCGGAATTACCCGTTTTCATGACGCAGGCGCCCAACGTAACGCCTGGCGTAATATGGTACTTACCAACTGGATGGGCGACGATGGTTTCCTCTGGAAGTCCAGAGCTGAACTCCGCGGGTTAAACCAGGAAGGCGATATCTCCTGGTGCCATGCCAAAGTAATCAATAAATATATCGAACAGGGTCATTATTGTATTGATCTGGAAAGCTGGTGTGAAAATCATCGAAAGCAAATCACCATGCCGGGTTCAGCTACCGTTGTCCTCCCATCCCGGAAAAACGGTCAAGTCACATATCCTGATCCGTCTCACGAAAAATAAAAAAGCGATGGCGTTCTATTGATTTTGAATATCTGTAAGCATCTCTGGAGTCAAAGTAAAAATATTCAAATAAACGAAAGAGGGTGCAAAATTTGTTAACTTACATCGTAAGAAGATTGTTGCTGAGCGTGGTAGTCCTCTTTCTGGTTACCATTCTTTCTTTCGCCATTATCCAAATAATACCCGGCGATCCGGCAGCAATGATGCTGGGAACTGAAGCCAGTCCTGAACAGATTGCCGATCTCAGACACGAATTATATCTGGATCGTCCTGTAGTGGTACAGTACTGGTACTGGGTTTCTCACGCTGTTCAAGGTGATCTGGGCAAGTCTCTTAAATACCAGGAAAGTATTACCAAGGTGATTGCCGAAAGAATGCCGGTAACTCTGAATTTGACCATAATGTCCCTGCTGCTCAGCGTCGTCCTGGGAATAGCAGCCGGTATCATCTGTGCAGTCAGACGCGGCAGCACTGTGGACTCAATAGTTACGGTGTTGGCCAATCTGGGTATAGCCGTACCTACTTTTTGGCTGGGTATTTTGGGAATTTACTTTTTCGGGCTAAAAATGGGTTGGCTTCCAATCCAGGGGTATGTATCACCTTTCGAAGATTTTTGGTTAAGCGTTCGTAAATGTATTATGCCTGTTATTTGCATGGCTATTCCTTCAATCGCAGTACTGGCCAGACAAACCCGTTCAAGTATGCTGGATGTGATCAGGCAAGACTATATCCGCACCGCCTGGTCAAAGGGTTTAAAAGAAAGATCCATCATCCTGAATCACGCCCTGAAAAACGCCTTGATTCCCATCGTCACTTTATTAGGGTTACAACTCAGGCTCGTGGTCGGTGGTTCCGTGGTGGTAGAGACTGTATTTAATATCGCCGGTATGGGCAGATTGATTGTCAGTTCTACCTTTTCTCGCGATTTTGTGGCCATTCAAGCCGTAACCCTGATCATTGCGATTGTAGTTTTATTCGCTAATTTACTGGTTGATATTTCCTATGGTTGGCTGGATCCCAGAATCCGCTACAGCTAAAATTTCGTGTTACGATCATCCCGCGTAAAAAGAATATGAGCAGCTTAATTTTAGAAAGATAAAGAGTAAGCCAAAAACCAGAGATTAAGTAAGGAAATGATGAATCAAATAAAAGCTGAACAAAACATTCAGGCTGATACTGTCCCTAAAATAAGTGAATTTCGCCGCAGCATGCGGGTGATGTTTGGGCGCAAAGTAGTTCTGTTAGGGGTGATTTTAATATTCGCTTTCATTTTTATTGCAGCGTGCGCGCCTTTTATCTCTCCTTTAGACCCTTACGAACAAAACCTAGAGAACTCTTTGAAGGCCCCTTCTCTGGCAAACCTGCTGGGGACCGATGCTTTTGGGCGAGACACTCTAAGCCGTCTTTTTTATGGCGCCAGGATTTCGCTGTTGGTGGGAATTGTGGCGGTAAGCATGGCCAGTGTAATAGGAATTCTACTGGGCCTTGTGGCGTCTTACTACGGCGGTTGGCTCGATAATATCATTATGCGTATCATAGATACCCTGATGGCTCTGCCTCCAATTGTTCTAGTCCTGGCTATTGCAGCCGCTTTAGGAGGAGGTATCATCAACATTATGATATCGATCGGTGTAGGCATGATACCATCATATTGCCGGTTGACGTACGGGCAAGTCCAGAGTCTGAAAGAAAATGACTATATCCTGGCTGAAAGAGTAGTCGGATCGTCTGGAACACGAATCATGTTCAATCATTTGCTGCCTAATGCCTTTCCGCCTTTGATTGTCCTGATTACTTTAAACATGGGTTCGGCCATTTTGATGGAAGCCACTCTGAGTTTCATTGGTATTGGTATTTTACCCCCGACCGCAGCCTGGGGCAGTATGATCAACGATGGACAACGATTTCTTCTCACTAACCCGGTTCTTTCTTTTGCACCGGGTGTCGCTATCCTGCTGGTAGTGCTGGCCTTTAATCTGGTTGGGGACGGCTTGAGAGACGCTCTTGACCCGCGCTTGAGAGGTACTTTGTAATAAAATCCCGCATCTGATACTGAGTTAACGCGCTCAAAAAACAGATCGTTAGGTTTTTTACAGTGAGATTATGCCAAAACTAATAGAAAACAATTATGAAAGGCCTGGTCAAGGAGATTGTCTATGACCTTTCATTTTAAAATACGGAAAAATGTCATGCTGGAGATGCGTGACGGCGTTTCTCTGTGCGCAGATATATTTCTTCCCGATGATTCCGCCAAACACCCTGCTATATTGATCCGCTCCTATGGAAAAGAGCGGGTTTCAGCACGGTTTACCATGATCTATCCGTTGTTATCGGCAGGATACGTAGTGGTTAATTCCGATTTGCGCGGCCGGGGCAAGTCAGGTGGACATTGGGATCCCTCACAAAATCCTTATGTTGAGGGACGAGATGGTTATGATTCAGTTGAATGGATAGCCGCTCAATCCTGGTGTGATGGCAATGTGGGAATGGCCGGTCTTTCTCATATGGGTTCTTTTCAATGGTACACAGCAATAGAGCAACCTCCCCATTTAAGGGCCATAGCGCCCTGGACCACTGATTTTAATACTATGTATGTTCCCCCGCGGACCGGTGGTGTTATTTCCTTTCTGACCACAATGATATGGCTGCCGAACGAACTTAAAGACAGGTTGGACCGCCTTGAAAAGGCAGGCCAGGATGTCACCGAAATGCGCCGCTGGTTACAATGGTCCCGCGATAATCCTCAGGATTTTTACAGCTTTTTACCATTAAATGAAGTTCCTCTGGCCAGGTTCGAAAGTATCAATGAGATTCTGAAATGGCGCCTGCATCCCCTACCACAAACTGAATTGGAAAAACTGAGACGTTATGAAAGAATTATGGTTCCTTGTTTTCATGCCTGCGGCTGGTTCGATGGTGTTGGCTGGGTTACCTTTGAAAACTTTAATGCCATGCGTCAAAAAGGCGGTTCGGAATCCTCACGTAACGGTCAGTATATCGTTGCTGGTCCCTGGCCTCATACCGAGGATTTCCAGGCTGGGTTAGGTGATTTTTATTTCGGAGTACAGGCCGATTCGGCCGGTTCAAAAATATACCAATCACAAATTGACTTTTTTGACAAATATTTACGAGGCAAAGATATTGACATTCCTTGCGTAAGATATTTCCTGATGGGTGAAAACCGCTGGCATACTTCTGAAACCTGGCCGCCTGCCCAGGTCAAGTGGCAAAGGTTTTATTTTCACAGTGAGGGTAAATCTAACACCTGCAATGGAAACGGTACGCTGACAAGGGATCAGCCTCATGATGAGCCTCCGGATATTTTTGACTATGATCCTCTGTACCCAGTACCAACTCTGGGCGGAGCTTTGATAGGAGCTTTAAGTGTACCGGGAATTGTGGCCGGCCCGATAGATCAACATAGCGTTGAAAAACGATTTGATGTTCTCTGCTATACTACCCCTGAACTGACAGAAGAAATGGAAATTACAGGACCTTTACAAGTACACCTTTTCGCTTCAACTTCGGTGGTCGATACCGATTTCACCGCTAAATTGTGCCTTGTTTACCAGGACGGACGTTCCTTCAATCTGGCAGACGGTATAATACGGGCCAGGGGCCGCCACCTCAATAAAACGCCTGATTTCGTAAAACCCGGTGAGATTAATGAATATATTATTACGCTGGGCAATACCAGTCAGTTGTTTCGCCAGGGCCAGCGTATCCGGATTCAAATCTCAAGCAGCAATTTCCCGGCTTTTGACCGCAATATGAATACTGGTCATGCGATTGGCGAAGATGCAATAGGAAGTACGGCCAGGCAAACTGTTTATCATCAGTCCGAATTTGCCTCTTTTATCGACTTACCCGTTATAACCAAAAAATAAATGTACAGCGGGACAAGTATCCATGAAACATAATATGAAAAGCCTTTCTGCCCGCCTGGACAGAGATGTTGTGATGGAGATGAGGGACGGCATCAAGCTTAGAGCTGACATTTACCGTCCTGCTGATCGCCGGAAACACCCGGCCATCTTGATTCGTACTCCATACAACAAAGTATGCAATGCCTGGCATCATAACAGTTTTTTGCATTTCATCGATGCCACAAGCACGGGATATGTCGTTGTTATCCAGGATGTGCGGGGCCGTTTTGCCTCAGAAGGGCAGTGGAGCGGATCAGATATTTTCCAACACGAAGGAGAGGATGGGTATGATAGTGTAGAGTGGATAGCGGCCCAACCCTGGTGTGATGGTAACGTGGGTATGGCAGGAATATCGGCGCTGGCGGGATTACAGTGGATGACAGCTATGGAAAACCCGCCTCATCTTAAAGCCATAGCGCCTGGCTGCGGTGGTCTGGCTAATATAGGATTGGGAATGCAGCCAAGACGAGGGTCGGGTGTCGCTTCACCTGCAGTGTTGTTAAGTTCAATTCCAGGAAATGCCCTGGAAGTGGCAGCCAGGTTAGAAAGGGAAGGAAAAGACGCCCAACAGATGCGCAGGGATATTGCCTGGGTCCAATCCGACCCGGAAAGAGCGGTATACCATCTCCCTTTGAAAGATCTGCCGATACTAAGATATGAGTTCCTGCGTAATACCTGGGACCGTTTAACCAGGCCGGTTTCACAAGCCGAACAGTTCAGCCGCGAAAAATATGAACGGGTTACTGTTCCCTGCCTTCACCAGGTAGGCTGGTATGATGGGCTTGAATGGGCAGTTATCGAAAGTTATGTTAATATGCGCCGGCGCGGCGGTTCCGCCTTGAGTAAGCAATGTCAGCATCTGATAGTCGGGCCCTGGTGGCACACTGAGTGGGGCAATTTCCTGGGAGCATTAAATTTCGGCCCAACCGCCAGTCTTGCCGGGGGGATGATCAGCCAATCCAATCTGGCCTTTTATGATCGTTACCTGCGCGGTGTGGATACTAAACTTCCCGCGGTACGTTATTTTTTAATGGGAGCTAATATCTGGTGTGAATCAGATGAATGGCCGCTGGCTGAAACTCAATGGCAGCGTTTTTATTTGCATAGCCGCGGTCATGCCAATACCAGTAACGGAGATGGAACTCTGAGCCGGGAAGAGCCTCAGTCAGAATCACCTGATCAATTCTGTTATGATCCCCTCATTCCTGTTCCATCAGTCGGTGGACGCTTTTTTGGAACCGGTCTGGTTCCCGGCCCGCTTGACCAGTCCAGAATTGAGTCTCGTCATGACGTTCTGTGTTATTCCACACCCGTACTCGAATCAGAGCTTGAAATCACCGGACCTCTGGAACTCCGCCTTTATGCCGCCACCTCGGCAACAGATACTGATTTTACCGCCAAGCTGGTTGACGTATATCCGGACGGAACAGCCTATAACCTGGCAGAAGGAATCCGCAGGGCCAGTCGTATACAGGCGGTAGAAAAAATTAGTCCGATCATCCCCGGTAAAATATACGAATATGTGATTCCTCTGGGTGAAACAAGTCAACTTTTTCGCAAAGGCCATCGCGTTCGTTTGGAAATATCCAGCAGCAATTTCCCCATGTTCGATCGCAACATGAATACCGGCCGTGCAATCGGGGAAGATGCTCTGGGCGTAATCGCTTTCCAGACAATCTATCATCAAAGTGAATATGCCTCGTACCTCGAATTGCCAGTAATTCTTTCTAGCAGTGTTACCAGATAATGCGGGTATTGAGATCAAATTATTTACTGAAACAAAACCAACATTCAGGGAGTTTTGTAATTAAAACATTTCGCCTTCCCGGAACTGAAGAAACGGATGCCAGCATCGCTAAAAGAATGGCAACCTGAGTACCATCTGGCCTATCGAATCGGATTTGGAAAAACAACTTGTTATAACGGAAATAAAAGACAGTGGCAAAAGTGAGTGTTGTTGCAGTGGTAATCTGGAATCTAGATATAATCCAATCGTGGAAAACCCTTGATTCCCTATGTAATTGAGCGTTTTTGATTATTTATTGTGCGTAAATTTGTAAGGAATTTGAAAGAAATGTTGAAATAAGATATCTTGATTATAATAGCCGAGAAAAAAAAGAAGGAGAACCATGTTTACAAAGAGTTTTATTCCACACAAAGGCTACTGGTCGTCACCATTTTCCAGATGGCAGGGAACGCTCCAGAATATCCATTCGATTGAACTTGGGGCTGCGACCGCCAGGAGATTCCTGTCTCTCAGGGGTTACACTCCGGAAATCTTCGATGGGATTGTATTAGGAATGACGGTAGGGCAAAAAAAGGTCTTCCACGCCGCACCCTGGTTTTGCGCCCAGATGGGAAATGACAAGATCGCTGGCCCGCTCGTCAGCCAGGCCTGCGCTACCAGTGCTGCCTGCATCTACACCGCCGCCACGAGAATAGAAACCGATGCCTATAAGTGCATCCTGGCCACCAGCAGCGACCGCTGCTCAAACTC
>DATIKD010000372.1:0-1576 GCA_035477965.1 Dehalococcoidales bacterium
TTGATTAAAAGTGGGAGTCCAGTTAAATGTCCGCGCGGCGCCATTGAAAGTAGCTCCGGTCGGCAAATTAGAGGCGGTGTAAGTTAAGGGATCTTCATCTTCATCCACGGCTGAAACCGCAAAAGTCAGCAAAGAGCCCTGCTCGCCGCTCTTTTCACCAATCGCGTTAAGCCTGGGAGCGCGGTTAACATCTTTGACGGTAATGGTAATATCTTCATAGGCTGTGACTTTACCATCTGATACAGAGAAGCGGATATTGGTATATGTTCCGGCTTGCTTATTATCAGGCTTCCATAAAAAAGTCCGAGTAGAAGGGTTAAAATTGGCTCCGCTGGGAAGACTGGAAGCTGAGAAAGTCAAAATATCATTATCCGCGTCCGTAGCCGAAACCACAAAAGTGAGAGTTGCTTCTTCATTTACATTCTTGTTGCCGATGGCAGTCAGCCGGGGTGCGCGGTTGGGCCCGTTTACCGTTATGGTAATTTCCTCTGAAGCGCTCAGCTTTCCGTCACTGACCGAAAAGCGTATATTCCCAAAATTGCCGGTTTGCGTGTTAGACGGCGTCCAGCTAAAAGTGCGCGCCTGGCTGTCGAAAGAAGCTCCTGAAGGCAGGTTGGAAGCAGTATAAGTCAGAGGGTCATCATTCTCATCTGAAGCTGAAATCACAAAAGTAAGTGCAGTGCCGCTGTTGGCAGCCTTGTTGCCAATCGGATTTAGCGCCGGGGCCCGGTTTACACCGCCGACCGTAATGCTTATTTCCTGAGTATCGGTTGAAACACCATCAGTCACCGAAAAGACCACATTGGAGAAGACCCCGGTTTGATTACTGGAGGGAGTCCAGCTAAAAGTCCGGGTAGAGGGATCAAAAGCGGCGCCGGATGGAAGGTTGGAGGCCGAATATGTCAGGTTTTCCTTATTTTCTGCGGTGGCTTCGATAGAAAATGTCAATATTGAGCCTGTATTAACTGACTTGTTGCCGATCGGATTTAGCGCCAGTGGACCGGCACTTGAACGTACCGTGATTGTAATTTCTTCAAAAACGCTGGCTTTGCCGTCGCTAACCGTAAATCGGATGTTGGAATGAACCCCCGTCTGGTTAGTGTTGGGAGTCCAGCTAAAAGTGCGCGTCTGGCTGTTGAAAGCGGCTCCGGACGGCAGATTGGCCGCCGTAAAGGTCAATGGGTCACCATCCGGGTCGGCAGCCTCAACCAACAAAGTTAAAGCTGAACCGGAGTTAACTGTTTGATTTCCGATAGTAGTAAAGACTGGTAGTCTGTTAAGATTGACAAATTCAAAGGCCCCGATATCAATGCCGGATCCGGAAGGCCGCGGATTTCCGTCGTAATCGGTTAAAGGCGCCAGCGAACTTGTCCCTGCATTTATAGCCGGTGAACCGGGCTGCAAGCGAAAATCCAGAGCTTCAGGATTGACAAAAAGCGGATTGGCCCTGATCTGGTTATCACCGCCCGTTACTCCGGATGAAAACCTGTATACCCCGGTCGGATTAAAATACAGGTTATTCTCGGTGATCGCCGTTCCCATGGCCAGCCGGTCGCCATAATGGATAAAATTAGAT
>DATIKD010000373.1:0-5692 GCA_035477965.1 Dehalococcoidales bacterium
CAGACTTCCACATCAATATCTGCCACCGTTCCGGGATTGTCAACTCCCGCATTATTAATCAAAACGTCAATTTTACCGTTGAAGTGGAGAGTCAGATCAACCATTTTTTGGGCATCTTCCAACCTGGTAACATCTCCGGCATAAGTATATACCGACCCGGCGGGCAGACCCTGCGCCACTGCATCCAGCAATTTTTGCCGGCGACCGGTGATACAGACTTTGGCGCCTTCAGCGACAAAACGCCGGGCGATGGCCGCCCCGATACCCGTGCCTCCACCCGTGATTAAAACTACTTTTCCCTTGATATTCATGCACTAAGCCTCCGTCCAGAAATATTTCACAATCAATAAAATTATACTTGATGGTACATAATCAGCTTGATCCGTTGATTTCACTTTTTGGTATCCGGGTGGGTGTAAATGGTACTGATGGCAGCTCCGTTGGCATCTACCAGGTGAGTCCCACCATCAGCGATTAAAACCCCTCCCGTCATCAAAGAAGAGTCATCGCTGGCCAGAAAGTAGCAAATTCCGGCGATTTCTTCCGGCAGACCGATGCGCCGCAGGGGAGAGAAGGAGGTGAACTTGCTAAAGACCCATTCCGGGTCCTGACCCAGCATCCTGGCCATGGGATTGGTATTATGTGTAAAAAGAGGTGTTTTAATGGCTCCGGGACAAATAACGTTACAGCGAATTTTTTGCGGGCCGTATTCCACGGCGGCAGCCTGCGTCAGTGCAATTAATCCCCCTTTGGAGGCGGTGTAAGCGGACCGCCCGGCCATAAACCGGATACCCGAAAGAGAGGAAATGTTGATGATGGAGCCTCCCCCGGACTTTATCATATGAGGGACCACTGTTTTCATGGTCAGTTGCGGGCCGGTCAGATTGACTTTAATAATTTTATTCCATAATTCCAGGTCAACTCCGGCTCCCCGATCGCTGGGATCGATTCCGGCACTGTTAACCAGAATATCGATTTTCCCTCCAAATTTGAGAGTGGTATCTACCATTTCTTCAACACTGGTTAGTTCTGAAACATCACCCTGACAGGTTTTAATCGATTTGGCCGGCAAATTCGCCGCAGTCTTTTTCAAGGTTTCGGGATTAATATCCGCAATGCAGACTTTGGCGCCTTCTTCTATAAAACGTTTAACTGTGGCGGCGCCAATACCACTGCCGCCGCCGGTGACTAAGGCTACTTTGCCCTTCAAGCTCATTTGCTCGCCTCCTCGCCATCAAAAAGAGGGACGGTGCCCTCTATTTGAAGTCTTTTGCGATCTCTAAACTGGTTTTATACCCGCCAATTTTAGAGTTCAATATAGTTCTTGGGAGTAAAGTTTTCAGCCATGGTCCAGACGGTGGCTTTGCCTTTCTGCATACGGTATATGGCCACCACCTCATAACCGCCCCTCCCTTTGATGATCGGAGTCATGAACGGCCGTTTGGCTTCAACTTCTTTTTTCAGAGCTAAATCTTCAATGATTTCAAATTTGCCGGAAACCCGGATCTGTTTGCCATCTTTAGTGTTAAAACAAAGTTCAACCGCAGGGTTTTTCTCTATCTGCTTATGTACATCCTTGATTTTCCAGGCTTGAAAATAAATCCCGGTCTCATCGGCTTTATACATGCCCATGGCCCGAACACGCGGCTGGTTTCCCTCTGCCGTGGCCATGTAACACATCGGGTTGGCATTCAACAATGCCAGTACCTCCCCTTTAGTCAGTGCCATCCGTTTGCTCCTTCAAATTGTTTTTCATCACTTAACCAATACTATAAAAGATTGCCACCCGATAATCAAATATGATTTGAGGCTGGATACAGCGAACTGCAAGCTGGCAATAACGGGTTTGGCAGGCCGGCTTAATTATCACCATAAGTAAAGCTAGATAAAAACAGATTCAAGTGTTAAAAACTTGACAAAATAGATCGATATCTCTATACTTTCTATCCGTAATATCCTTGTCTCTGCGTATGCGAAAACATTTACAGATATTTTGAAGCGATTGTTGGGGTAGCGGGCGGGTGGTTTACATCCTGAAACATGCGAGCCGGCATAAACTCGCCCTGCTATAGTCTTTGATAAAATATATCGAATACGATACAAGGAGATTCCTGGCAAAAAACTATTTAGGGTGTTTCATATTCAGAAACAGTTCATCGAGTGTGAAACAGGGTGAAAGCGGCAGGCTCTTAAAGAGACACGTCGAGTATCACATCAAATAAGGTCCCGCCAGGCACTAATCTGGCTTCAACATACTCCTGTGTAAACACGGATACAGCCTGAATCAGTTTTAAATAAACCTGATGTTGCTTGCCAAAAACGGTAAAAAGGGCTACTATTGTTTAAGGGATTTTAGCTAATTATTAACCCACAAGATAATTTAATAACCAGGGAAAGAGGTAGTAAATGACCACATATATTATCCGGCGGTTGCTGGCTGGGTTGTTGATTATATTTCTGGTCACCGTTATTACGTTTTTTGTTATTCGCCTTTTACCCGGTGACCCGATTGCAGTCTATATAGGTCAACAAGCCGCCTCCGGCGCTGTAACCGAACGAGAACTGGAAATATTAAGGGAGCAATACGGGCTTAACGATCCAATCGTCGTCCAGTTCTTTAACTGGCTGGGGGGTGTATTAACCGGAGATCTGGGAGAATCCCTTTTCTTTAAACAATCAGTGGGTTCCCTGATGGCTGATCGTTTTCCGGTCACCTTGCATCTGGGTTTGACGTCTTTCGTGATTGCCAACCTGTTGGGTGTTCTGATGGGAGTTTTAGCAGCCATTCGCCGCGGCACCTGGCTGGATACTCTTGTCACCACTCTAGCCAATATTGGTATTACCATACCGGTTTTCTGGTTGGGTTTGTTGATGATGTATGTGTTTGGCTTACAGCTAAAATTACTGCCCATTGCAGGATATGTTAGTCCCTTCGAAGATTTTTCGAAAAGCACTCAGCTTCTGGTAATGCCGGTTTTCTGTATGGCAGTAACCAGCCTGGCCGGTATAGCCAGGCAGACCCGTTCCAGCATGCTGGAAGTGGTGCGGCAGGACTATATCCGTACCGCCTGGTCCAAAGGCTTAAGAGAGAGAGTGGTTATTTTCAGGCATGCCCTGAAAATCAGCCTCCTGCCGGTAATTACCATGATGGGTATGGCGGTAGGTATGATTTTTGGCGGTTCGGTGTTGATCGAAACCGTTTTCGCCATTCCGGGCATTGGTCGATTATTGACTCAGAGCATCTTTAACCAGGATTACCAGGTCATTCAGTCCGGTGTACTGATAATTGCCGGCATCATTGTTCTGGTTAACTTGATAGTGGATATTTCATACGGTTGGTTTGATCCCAGAATTAGGTATAGCTAGGAGATTTTGACATGGCGGAAAATACAACTACTTTGACCGGAGCGGCCGAAGCTCCTCCCCGGGTTAGTGAGTGGCGGCGTTTTCGCCGAGTTTTTTTCCAGCGCAAACTGGTGGTTTTCGGCCTGGTTATACTGGCGATAATGCTTTTTGTAGCCATAACGGCTAACTGGATCGCCCCCTTTAACCCTTATATTGGTGATCTGGCAAACAAATCTCTCCTGCTGCCTAATTCCGAACACTGGCTGGGGACTGACCTGCAGGGCCGTGACGTGTTATCACGGTTGATGTTTGGTACTCGCTCAGCGTTCCAGGTGGGTTTTATTACTGTGGCCATGGCGGCCATGATAGGGATGGCCCTGGGCGTAATTTCGGGTTACTTTGGCGGTGTGCTCGGCATGGTAATCATGCGGTTAATGGATGCCCTGATGGGCTTCCCGATGATTATCCTGGCGATGGTAGTGTCCGCAGTGCTGGGGGCAGGTCTGCAAAATGTAATTATCGCTCTGACAGTGGCTACTGTACCGGGCTATGCCCGCGTTATGAACGCTCTTACTCTGAGTATTCGTGAAAATGACTATATTATGGCGGAAAGAAGCATCGGCGCCTCCAACAGCCGTACGATGTTCAAACATATTTTGCCCAATGCCATGCCGCCCATGATTGTTCTGGTTACTCTGCAACTGGGTTCCCTGATTCTGGCTGAAGCTGCACTGAGCTTCCTGGGCATCGGCATTAAACCGCCTGGGGCGGCCTGGGGGGCTATGGTAAATGATGGTTACCGCTATATGTTAACTAATCCGGTGCTGTCCTTTGCTCCCGGTTTTGCCATCATGCTGGTGGTTTTTGCATTCAACATGGTAGGCGATGGCTTGAGAGATGCCCTGGATCCCAGGTTGAGAGGCACAATGTAGCTTCTTAAAGCCTCATTTCCAAAACCCTCTTCAAGTTTTGAAGAGGGTTTTTTTTGTTTACCGCATTCAGGCCGACCAGACACTTTTTCTACTTTAACTAATAGTCTATAATAGCTCTATGCCGTTCGAACAAAAATATTATTACCAGGAAAAATTTAACAAATTAGCCGTCACACGCGCTGTTTACAACGGTTTGAGTTTTGAAGAATGTGAATTCTGGGGCTGTCATCTGATAGATTGTAAATTTGAAAAGAGCCGGTTTTTGCGGTGTGTCTTCAGAGAGTGTATTTTAAGCGCCATCATTCCGATGAATTGCCGGCTGGATGACGTGAAATTCCTGGGCAGTAAAGCAATCGGGATAGACTGGACTAAATCTCAGAGAGCGCATGATTTGGAATTCAGTCAAACACAAATCAATTACTCAAATTTCCGGCTGATGCCATTAACAGGTATCAAGATAACTCACTGCGAAGCCAAAGAAGCCGATTTTACTGAAGCTGACCTGTCCGGAGGTGATTTTCAAGGTACTGATTTTGAAAAAAGCCGCTTCTTTAAAACCAACCTGGCGGATGCCAACTTTAAAGGGGCCAGAAACTATTTCATTGATGTCAAAAACAACATTTTGAAAAAGACCCGGTTTTCAATGCCGGAGGCATTGAATCTGCTGCAGTCTCTGGATATAATTCTGGACTAAATGAGGGGGGTTCAGGAGATGATAATCAAGTATGATTCCGCCAAAGTCAGCCACCCGGTATATGGAGTGCAACGCAGGGTATTGGCCTACAATGAAAAAATAATGCTATCTGAACACATATTGGAAAAAGGGGCCGTTTTACCCGAACACAATCATCCCCACGAACAACTGGTTTATCTGCTCAAAGGTGAAATCACCATCAACCTGGGTGAAGAGCGGCTTAAGATGGGGTCCGGAGATAGTCTGGTTATACCTTCCGGAGTCAGTCACAAAGTGACGGCCATAACCAAATCCGTAGCCTTAGATATTTTTACTCCGGCCAGACAGGACTATCTCTAAAAATTATGTTTGTGTCACTGCATTCATAATCAGTTTCCGGTTTTGGTTATTGTGCAGTAACATAGTAGAGTCCACTATCTTCAGCGAGGAGGTGATATTATGATTTATTTAAGACTCCAAACATGAGTTCAGACGTTTAAGATGCGGGTCATGCATCATTTACGTCCGTTTGCGAGAAATAATCGTAATGTCAGCTCCTCAGCCTTCTATTGATGCGGAAGGTTCCTCTCATTACATTATTCCTCGCGAATAATTGAATGAAAGGAGCATTAAGTGTCAAAAATTTCCAGGTTCTTAACTTCGCGCTGGGGGCCCATTGTTACAGGTGTGGTGATCGGTGTTCTGGCGCCCTTGCTAGTTTACTTTGGAAACCCCGGCAATA
>DATIKD010000374.1:0-2303 GCA_035477965.1 Dehalococcoidales bacterium
CCGATTCCCCTTTCCGGATAAGCCGCTACATAATTAGCCGGTATAATCTGGCGAGTAACCATATAAAAATATAAGTCTTTAACTACATCTGCCAGACCAAAGCTGCCAGCCGTAACAATGGCGCCCCCCACCTTGTTAGCCAGGCTTCTCTCCGGCCGGTTAAAAGCGATTGTGCGGTCTATGATGGCTTTGGCCTGGGCGGTCATACCGTAAAAATAAACCGGTGAACCAAATATAATCCCATCTGCCGCCAGCATTTTGGCATAAAGTTCCTGCATATCATCGTTTATCCGGCATTGGCCTGTCTCACGGCAGCTCCAGCAGCCCTGGCAGGGTTTGATGTCTTTACCGGCCGCACGGAATAATTCGGTCTCAGCCCCTTCCAATTGGGCCCCTTTGAAGGCCTCCGCCATTAAGCTTTCGGTGGTGCCCTGAACATTTGGACTGCAGCATATGCCTAGCAGTTTCATCGGTTTTACCTCCTGATACTTTTCTGTAGTTTTCTTTTCCCGCTGAATTAGACGAAACACTTCCGCCCTGATTCTCACCAGTGGACTATTAAACTTGAAGGCGCCCGGATTTAAACTCTTTCAATACTTTTTTAATATTAAACTCGCGGTACCGGTTAAATAAGCGGAAAGATGGGAATGGACTTGGCGGCTGAGGAGACTTAAAGGAACTTAAAAGTAAATACAGTAGATTATATGTCGTCGGCTCTATGGACTGGCTATCTTCTTTTACCAGGCTTTTATCAAACAATTCTTTGTTGTGATGCTCCAGAAACTGCATCACACTAAAGAATCGCAATTGGTAATCCGTGCCCTTCTTGTTACCATATTTTGCCCGGAAATAGAACGCTACCTCTTTCAGCGCTTCCTCCGGCTTGGGTTTCTCAACGTCCTTTTCCAGAGTTTCCAGATAGCGGTATTTTGTGAACACCGGAATGACTTTTTCAATATCAGTTAAAAAGTTTTCAATTGAGTATTCAGACAAATTTATCTCCTTGACGAAACCGTAATAAGGAAGGCAGACAGGTCATTCCTTCCCCAATAAATATTTACGCATTGACTTAAAGATAGTTTCTATTTTCTCGTCTGAAGTATCGGGGTGAATGTGAATCTGGATATTCAACTGCAGATTGGGATCAACTTTAACCTGCGGTAAAGCGTCTTCTGCCTCTTTAATAGCCTGCTTGAGAGGTTCCACACTGTCCCATTCACTCATCAGGTCCTGAAAATCAGCCAGTTCACAAAGCAATCTAAAGGTTGCCAGGCTGTTTTCCATATCCCGAGCAGAAGCATCCGATTTGTTCTTAAAATATTCCAGGATAAAGGCATCATCCGCCAGATAGGGGCACATCATAGCTCCAAAGAGACCTGCCCAGCCGGTTTTAATCGCCCGTCCCAATATTTTTGCCCGGTCATCCGTTGAAATATACTCTGCCCAGACTGATGAAGCACGGCTGTTATCATCCAAAAACCCCATCTGCTTTAAAATAACCGCCAGTTGGGCGGCGGAGGAAGCGGAAAAACCCATATTTTTGATAAAAGCCGCATCCACCACTTCGGACGGCAAGCCTGCTCCCTGCATCTTTTCCAGCAATTTCAGGACATCCTGTGGTTTGTTGATAAAAGGTATTGTGACAGACATTTGTATTCCTTTATATCTTGTGATTTAACTCATTCTGGCAACCCGGCCACTTTGTTATCTGCCGGATGTGGCACCTGAATCAGGCCAAAGGGCCTTCTAATCCTTCGTCTTTAAGACGCGCCAGTTTAACCGGTATCAAACAGTTGGCCAGGTCCTCAGCATTTTTAGTATATACCTTGATATAGTTGTCGGTATAGCCGGTCCAATATCCGCCGGCCTGTTGCTCGAACAAAACGAGTTGTTGCGATTCCAAAAACCGGCTGTTATAGCGCAAAAGATTGGCCAATCCCAACTCATTCATTTTTTTACTGCGGAGCTTCTTTGTCTCAGGCGGAATCTGCTTTGCCATTCCGGCTGCAGCCGTTCCCGGCCGGGGAGAGAAAGAAAACACATGCGTGCGGGCAAACTTCATCCGGCGGCAGAATTCAATGCTATCCTGGAATTCATCTTCCGTTTCTCCCGGAAAGCCCACTATTACATCCGTGGTAATGGACACCTCCGGAATCAACACCCGCAGGTAGGTAATTTTTTCCGCGAACTGTTCGCAATCATAGCTCCGGTTCATTCTTTTCAAGACCGCGTCGCTCCCGCTTTGCAGTGAGATGTGAAAATGGCGGCATAAACGTGGATTTTGCCATAAAGCCACCAGTTCC
>DATIKD010000375.1:0-4564 GCA_035477965.1 Dehalococcoidales bacterium
GGAATTGCCACCTGGTTGTTTATTGATGTTCTTAATCAGGCGTCGGTGATCTATATGCTGCCCATTTTTGTCTTCGTGATACTGGTGGCAGTGGGGGCCGACTATAACATTTTCCTGGTCAGCCGCATTCGTGAAGAGGTACACTCCCAAAATCTCAGGGAAGCCATTTGCACTGCCGTTTCCCGAACCGGCGGCGTCATAACCTCCTGTGGAATTATCCTGGCCGGTACTTTCGCGTCTCTGACCACCGCTCCTTTACAGATGGTTTTCCAGGTGGGCGGAGCGATTGCCATCGGGGTAATTATTGACACTTTTTTAATCCGCGCTCTCCTTATCCCGGCCATTGCCCGGGTGGTGGGCCGCTGGAACTGGTGGCCTTCCCGGCTTTCCAGAATCGCACTGCAGCCAAAAAAGAACTGAGCCAAATCCTGCCCCCAGGCCGCGCCGAAATTGCAGACTGATAGGTGTTTCTGCCGGTCGCAGGTTGACTTTAAGGGGGAAAGATGCAAGACGGGCAAATCTGCCTCTGCCCGGCCGCTCAAGGGATGACCCTTCTCAACCGCGAGAGAAACCAACCGGAGAAACGTAAGCCCGGTTATTCGATGATAATGGTGATAATCAGGATCACCGCCACAATCAAGGACAAACCGAAACCGGCGATGCCGATGACCGGGATATGGCCGATCATGGGAGGCACTTCAGCCAGCACAATCAGAGAGGAAGAAATAAGCAGAGCCGCCAGCAGGATGGTCAGTACCAGATGGTGGGTTATGCGGTGCAATGTCTTGCGCAGAGGCTCCAGACCGACATGTTCAAATTCGATTTTGATGCGCCCTTTTTTCAGTTTTTCCAGGACTACCCCGGCATCATAGGGCAGATCGCGGAAAAAATTAAGTGAGTCAAAGATAGAAAAGTAAGCTTCGCGAGTCTGCTTGAATGGGTTAAAAGAATGAAAAACCAGCTTGCGGGCATAAGGATTGACGGCTTTAACCAGTTCAAAATCGGGGTTCATTTTCAGTGAACTGTCTTCCAGCGTGCCAATGGACTTAAAAAGCCAGACCAGGTGGGTGGGAAAACGGGCGTGGTGCCGCCCCAGCAGTTTGATTAATTTGAAGAAGATATTCCCCATGCTCAACTGGCGGCCCACGGAATGGCCGAATTCATGGATAATGTCCGAGACATCCCCCTCCAGCGTTTCAGCATCAATCACTTCATTGGACTCAATCAGGCCGAGTAAAGCACGGGCGGTGCGCCTTTCATCATTCTCAGCGATGAAGTACATCAATTGCCCCAGTTTTTCCCGAGTCCGGCTGGAAAGAGTGCCCATCATGCCGAAATCCAGCAGGCAGATCACATTGCCGGGTAAGACCAGCACATTCCCCGGGTGCGGGTCGGCATGAAAAAAACCGAATTCCAGGGCTGAACGGAAAGCAATATCGGCGCCATGAGTGGCCAGGGCTTTCAAATCATATCCCTCTTTTTGCAAGCGGGCGATATCCGAAAGAGGGATGCCGTCAACGTATTCCATTATTAAAACTTTACGGGTACAGCAATCTTCCAGATAAACTTCCGGAACGTGCAGCCATGCGGTACCTTTGAAATTAGCAGCAAAAACCCGCATATTACGGGCTTCGGTCATAAAATTCAATTCATTATGAACATTATCAGTGAATTCCCGTATGATACCGGTCGGATTTATGACATAAGCACCTTTCAGGTAGCGCTCCATGAGTGCGGCAATGGTCGATAGAATGTCCAGGTCTGCCTGGATGATGCCGGCCACAGCCGGGCGCTGTACTTTAACTGCCACCTGGCGACCGGCCAGAGAAGCCCGGTGGACCTGCGCCAGTGAGGCCGCCGCCAGCGGAGTTTCATCAAACCAATCGAAAATCTGGTCCAGCGGTTTTTTTAGTTCGCTTTCGATCACATTTTTAATCAACCGCGCCGGCACGGGAGACACCCTGTTTTGTAGTTTTTCAAATTCATGTATGTATTCGGGGGGTAAAAGGTCCGGTCGAGTACTCAGCATCTGTCCCAGCTTGACAAAGGTGGGTCCCAGTTCCTCCAGGGCCATTCGGAGGCGTTGAGCGGTGGGGATATGGGCTAATTCAGGCTGGCGGTGACGCATCTTGTTTTCAATGCGGAAAAATTTCCAGACACGTATCTGGCTGAAAACTTCTCCGAAGCCGTAACGAGTCAAAATGGCCACTACCTGCCGGTAGCGCAGCAGGTGTTTGATCGTCCTGCCCGGGTTGAAGAATCCTAGCATCGCTCATCCTCGCCTATAACAGGCTGAATCAACTAATTATTATTCTACGCTATTTTAGCCGGACCTGGTGCGAAGGGTGGCTGGAAATAACTGCCGGATACTAAGAGGCGCCAGGGTTAAACGGCAGGACAACTTCCAGACGAGTGCCTTCACCGGGGAAGGAAGAAATGTGGAAGCTTCCACCCAGTGTTGAAGCCCGCTCGCGCATGCCTCGCAGCCCACTGGAAGTGGTTGAGATGTTGTCCAGGTCAAATCCGCGGCCTTCATCCTCAATATAAATTTGCAGTGAATCTGAGTTAAAACTGAGCTGCACAAAAGCCTCATTGACACCGGCGTAGCGGGTGATGTTGGTCAGGGATTCCTGGATGATGCGGTAGGCGGTCAGTCTGACCCGTGGGCTCAGGCTGGTTTCTGAACCGAAATAGTCGAAGTTAATTTTGATGCCGGTCCGTTTTGAAAACTCGGCGATATACCACGTCAGAGTGGGTACCAGTCCGATATTATCCAGCATACTGGGATGCAGATTGGTGGAAAGGGCCCGCACCTGTCCCATAACCTCCTGCACAATCTCCAGCGGTTCATCAATCTGGGACAATTCCATTTTTTTACCCTGGGCCAGTGCCCGTTTTAGATTGGTTAAAAGCAGATTCAGCACGGTCAGAGACTGCCCGGTCTCGTCATGCAGTTCCCGAGAAATAAACTGGCGTTCTTCTTCCAGGGCCTCGATAGTACGTTTGGAGAGAGTACGCAATTCATCTTCAATGCGGGCTCTTTCATTGATTTCGATCGCCAGTTGACGGTTGGATTGCAGTAATTCACTGGTGCGCCGCCTGACCAGGTCCTCCAGGTTTTTGCGGTGTTCTTCCAGTTCTTTTTCAATCAACTCCCGCTCGGATTTTTCCCGCACCAGGTTGGCGTTTATTTCACTCAACTGGGCGGCCCTCTGCTCCAGGTTATTTTCGCTGAGCTTCAAATTGCGGAAAAGCAGGCTGTAGGGTTGATTCAAGCCGGTTTCAATGACCGCCTTGTACAGCATGTAGAATGACACCAGCATGAATAAATGACCGGTTAAATTGGCTCCGCCGTAGACATTGACATATTGAGAAAAAGCGATGCCGGTACCAATCATAAAAACCAAAGAAATTACCAGGTAGGTATATATCCGGCGGTCAAATTCGGTCCGCCGCCGGTAAAGCAGATAGATGGAGACTGCGAAGATGCCGGAAATGACATATTCGCTGACAGTCTTGAAAGTGGAAAGCCCTACCCCTTCAATGTAACAGGTGGGGAAAATTCGCCAGACAAAAATCGAAAGCAGCAAGAGAGCCGTCGCCAGGGCGAAAAATCCAAAAACCCAACCTGTTTTGAGATTGGCTTTGACTATCGAAAATGCCAGCAGAAAAGTCAGGCTCTCCATAAACCGGGCAGCTATCCACAACTGGGTGGGCAGGTTGGTAGGCTCATCCCAATTGAAAATTCCCATACCCTTGAAAGTCATCATGTGCAGGGATTCAATGATGCTTATAAAGAGGAATCCGATGCCGATAAATAGCAGATAAGGGTTATCCATATAGCGCCGTGCATTCCAGGCGATGAAAAAGGTAGCCACCGCAATTGTAATGGCAAACAATTCGGCTGCTGTATGGAAAAACAGGTAGCTGTAGATGCTGGAAAGGCCGATACCCGCCAGACAAGCTGCGAAAATCACCCATTCCCGGATATTACGCCAGGTCTTGAGACTAAGCGTGAATGATGGGGGTGAACGCATCCATTATCCTCCACGGCCATAATGCCGGACCGGTCGTTCAAATATGCCCTATTCTAACATATTGTTTACAATAAAATAAGAGTTCTTCATCCGGGCCGCTCTTACGGCCGATTTATTTTGGCGGATCTGCGCTCGTGGCGGGAAGAAGGGAATTAAGGGTACAACCGGGATATACGATCCAGTTCTGCCTGCTGCGGGGAAAAGCGGGTGACCAAAACCCTAATAAAATTACTTTGGGGGTCTGTTTGGGTGTAAATCTTCAGGCCGGCTGTGCTTCGCAGTCGGCCGCCTAAGGGTGAATTCGCAGTATGATAAAAAGGTTCTGATTTTGATTTGCGGTTGGGAAAGCCCGATGTCCTGGACCGGGATGAGAAGCCATTGAATGGCAGGCGAAGCGTTAAACCAGGCTGAAGAGCGTAATTTTCATCATAAAAACAAGGCTAATTAGCAGTGTGTCGTTGTCAAGCGAAAATGTCAGTAAATATGTCAAGCGAAAATGTCAGTAGCCTCCTAATCGAATTAGACTC
>DATIKD010000376.1:0-2307 GCA_035477965.1 Dehalococcoidales bacterium
TTCTGCAATACTGCCTCCGCCGTTTACCAGCCTCTTCTGGCTAACTGCTCTTCCACCGGAATTTGCCGGATATCCAGTCCAGGCATGGCTTCGCCCAGATCTTTTGAAACTTCGGCAATTATTTTAAAGTCTTTAAAATGAGTTGTAGCCTTGACGATAGCTTTGGCCCGGACAGACGGATTACTGGACTTGAAGATGCCGGAACCCACAAATACGCCCTCCGCACCCAGGTGCATCATCAAGGCCGCATCTGCCGGAGTAGCAATTCCTCCAGCGGCAAAATTGACAACCGGCAGTTTGCCGTTATCATGGATCTCAAGCACCAGATTAAAAGGAGCACCCAGTTCTTTGGCAAATGCCATCAGTTCTTCCTGAGGCATATTGACCAGCCTGCGGATACCATCCTGCACAGCCCGCATATGCCGGACTGCTTCCACCACGTTGCCGGTGCCGGCTTCTCCCTTGGTACGGATCATAGCCGCTCCTTCTCCAATACGCCGCAGAGCCTCCCCCAGGTCACGGCAGCCGCACACAAACGGAACAGTGAAATCCTGCTTCCAAACGTGATAGCTTTCATCTGCCGGGGTAAGAACTTCGGATTCATCGATGAAATCCACTCCCAGCGCTTCCAGTGTTCGGGCTTCCACGAAATGTCCGATACGGCATTTAGCCATAACCGGAATGGTCACCGCTTTCATTATTCTTTCTACAACCGTAAGGTCAGCCATTCTGGCTACCCCGCCGGCCGCACGAATATCAGAAGGCACTCTTTCCAGTGCCATCACAGCGCAGGCGCCGGCATCCTCTGCAATTTTGGCGTGTTCCGGCGTAACCACATCCATAATCACCCCGCCTTTGAGCATCTGCGCCAGTCCAGATTTTACTTTCCATGTCCCGCTTTCCATAACTAACCAGTCCTTTTTATTCCAGATTCGAGCCTTTTGTACCACACTAATTTTACTATGGGCGAATGGGATTAGCAACCAAACAGACAGAAATCATCGAATTATATTATTCCGAAGTAAAAAATTTGAAGTCTGATCGAACAATTGGAAGAATTCTGGATGGATCCCCAAAGTTGGAATTGCGGTTTACTAAGACGAATTACTTGCGGTGCCTGTTTATAGCTAGATATTGAGGATGTTCTATAAGCTTTACAATGCGGAACAAAAAATCAAAATAAGTACGAAATAACTAAAAGCAAATAACGAGCAGGCGCAAGGCGTTTTAGTGTTGCCGGTATTCTTTATTCTGACAAATCAGCCACCTGAATAACGAAATATTAGTCCGGCAGGTTGAAAACTTTTTGGGCATTGGCGGTAGTAAGGCGCGCCATTTCTGCCAGAGACAGACCTTTAACCTCTGCCAGAACACTGGCGGTAAAAACGGAATAGGCCGGTTCATTGCGCAGTCCGCGCATTTTTTGAGGGGGCAAATAGGGACAGTCAGTTTCAATGAGCAAGCGGTCAGAAGGCAGAACCTTAATTGTCTCCCTCAGTTTTGCTGCGGAAGGATAACCGGAATAAGCTCCAATGGAAAGGAAAAAGCCCATTTCCAGGTAAGGCTGAACAGCCGCTGCATCCAGATTAAAACAGTGCAAAACACCCGGCGGACGTCCGGCGGCCAGATTTAGTGACTGGCGCCATTCGGTTAAGATTGGCAGGATTTCAGCCTGCGCCTGGCGACTGTGTATTACCACCGGCTTGCCGATAGTTCTGGCGGCCTTAAGCTGCCACTGCAGCACCTGCATTTGCTCCTGGCGCGGTGAATGCTGATGAAAAAAATCCAGTCCCATTTCCCCCACCAGCACAACTTTGGGATGAGTGGCAATCTGGATTAAACCCTGGATATCTTCTTCAACGATTTTTTTCGATTCTTGAGGATGAAACCCCACTCCGGCTAAAACCCGGGGGTATTTTTCAGCCAGGGCAATCGCTCTGTTATTGGATTCAGGGTTAATTCCGATGGTGATAATATATTTAAGGTCGGATTCTACTGCTCTTTTGATTACTTCTTCACGGTCTGTGTCAAACTCGGGCATGTCTAAATGGGCATGGGTATCAACCAGATTTAAACTCAAGATTCTGTTCCTTTACAGCCGAATATTTAGCATTATGGCTCTTCTTAGTTTAGGGTGGTAATCCGTAAAAAGTCAAAATGCGAAGCCAAATTACTAAATCTGCCGGCTGTTTCATCCGCACTGGAAGCCGTAGAAAAGTGGCGGTCAGCCTTTTATTCTTCTGTTTCAGATAAGCAAATTGTTTTGAGGTTCAGGACTGACCGTTTCCGGGACATTTTCCAGGTCAC
>DATIKD010000377.1:0-9005 GCA_035477965.1 Dehalococcoidales bacterium
GGGCAGATGAAGGAAGCTTTGATCAAGCGCGGACTGGTCTATAATGACGGTACCTCACCTTTCACCCAGTCCTTCGAACACGGCCATTTCGGACATGGGGAACTGCTGATACGCTACCTGCCCAATGCCGAGACTTTCCGAGTCCTGACTCAGGAGTTCCTGGTGCAAGCCAATGAGACCGCAGTGCGAGACCATTTTGGCGTGCCCGGCCATGTTTTCGGAGATGCCTCCCATGATTATTATGGGCCCCATTGCTCCAACTATCACCTCTGGCTGAGGCGCATCAAAAAGATGTTTGATCCGGCGGATACCTCTGAATCCACTCACCATATATCCAACCGGGAGTGAGTTGACCAAAACAGTCCGGCTAAAGGCAGCGGTTATTTAAGTTATGAACGGTGGTTCGCGGGTTTAACAATAGCGAGCCCGGTTTAAGACTGATCATTATGATAAACTGTCATGCTGGAGGCCTCGAATGGGGAGGCCGAAGCATCCGGAGGAGAGGGGCAGCCGTTACGGCCTCATCCTGACTCTCTAAGACCCCTCCCATCCAGATTCTTCGCCCCGATCAGGGGAAAAGGTGATCTCGGGGCTCCAGAAAGACAAATCCCTTTCATGCTGGAGGCCTCGAATGGGGAGGCCGAAGTATCCGGATTCCCTCCGTCGTTGTCATCCTGGAAGCCTCGATTGGCGAGGCTGAAGGATCTGGATGAGGGGCGGCAAGCCCATAAAATATTTTTTAACCATAATTTAAGACCTTAACAAAATTTCCAATCGTTCTGCGAAAAATTTGGACAGCAGTGCTTTTTTTACGCTAAATTGACTATTTCCCCATTCGGCCTGCCCATTGTTTCAATTTCTTCAGTTAATGTAGCCGGCTGTCAGTCCTTGCCGGGCGGCTTTGTCTTTTTCTCTCTGCATCCGGTTTTCAACTCTTTTTTCAGGGCATTTTAATATTTCCTTAACAATATTATGGCAAAATAAATAATGAATAAGGATCGCATCAGCGCTAAAGACCAGTGGCAGGGAATACCGATCCGATGGCGGCTTAACTGGCAGATGAGTGGCAGCGACCTTAATGATTCCTCGTTAGTAGCTTTTGACGGTACGGCCTTCAGCCCGGTGGGGTGGTGGGGAATGCCTGCCAGGAGGTGGTAAAACCGGGTTGGAGGAGTTGAAATCCGGGGCTACTCCCAAATCAGGCTTCTTGTTCTGCAGGAAGTAGCCCCGGAGCGTTTAAACGGGAGGCACAGCACTCGTGTTAAAACGATTCATTGCTCCTCCGGAAGGCGATCAAGCCCCCTTGTCCAGTTTCCCCCGACAGGGGGGCTTTTTTGAGATTAACCCCCAGCCGTCTGAACTATCACAATCAACTTCAGTTACCAGAATGGATACAGGCAGCCGGTTAGTTATTCCAGCCTCTGAAGGAACAACCGGAACTGGTGCAGGTAGTCGCGTCCTCCCACTTCGAAGGTATCATTGTGACCGGCACTGCGAATGACATAAAACGTTTTATCACCACCGGCGGCTTCAAAAAGCTTTTGCCCGGCTTCCAAAGGAATAATGTCGTCACGGTCGCCGTGGGCCATTAATAAAGGTGCGTTTATTCGCTCTATTTTTGACAGGGAGTCAAACCGGGCACGTATCAGAAAACGGGCTGGCAAAAAGGGGTAAAGCCGGCTGGCAACGTCAGGCACGGAAGGAAATGCCGCCTCCAATATCAAACCTGCTGGCGGGTGGCGGGCAGCCAGATCAACTGCTACAGCCGATCCCAACGACTGTCCAAAATAGATTATTTTCTGATGGTCACCACCCGGTCGGGAACGCAGATAGTCAAGGGCCGCTTCGGCATCCCGGTAAAGGCCTTTTTCAGAAGGATTACCCGTACTGCGTCCGTAACCGCGGTAATCAAATAGAAAGACATTGACATCCAGCGCATCGCGAAGAAGCCCCAGGATATACAGCCGGTGGCTGATATTGCCGGCATTGCCGTGAAACCACAACAAGGTCAAATTGCTATTAGCCGGCACAAACCAGCCGTGCAGTCTGCAGTCATCCCGGGTTACAAAGAATACTTCTTCAAAAGGCAGACCCAGATCGGAAGGGTCGCCTTCTATTTGGCTGGTCGGAAAGAAAAGGAAGTAACGGTCTAAGACTCCGCTCAATATTACTCCTGCCAATAATGACAGAATGAGGAAGGCAACTGCTAGCCGGAGAACTGATTTTCGCTTGAATAATTTCAGCATCCTTCACCGTCCGGACCGGCGAAACCATTGCAGCACGTCCTTTAGATGAAAACGCACAAACGCGTAAATGGCCAGAGCAAATAGCAGCAGTCCGATGATGGTAAAGAACAGATCAGGCGGATGCCAGCCGGTGACTGCTCCACTCACTGTCCTGGCCAGGGACATTTCCCGGTTCCAACCCGGCATCACCATATGGCGAAGCCACCGTTCGATATCGGTCAGGATACAGCCCGGTAAGGGCATATTCAGTGCAGTAAAGAAAAGTACAGGCCAGAAAAAAAGCGCCAATTTGCGGTGCATATTACCGGTGGCTGCCAGAATTATCCCGATTCCCAGCAGCAGAAAGAGCAGAATATGGAAAGCCAGAACGATATCAGCTGCTGCCCACCACATGTCTTAACCCCATTAATCGCTCTCTTGCCGGGAAGTTCAAGAAGGCATTTCAACCTGGAACTTCTGAAAGATTCGCAAAAACAGTCTCAGGCGTATCCGCCGTTTCCCTAATTTTACACTTTTTTTTCTGCTTTGTCTTTTGCAGGGTGCAGGGTTGCCCTCCACTTTGATTCTTTCACGCAGGAGTCGCAGGAAACCGTAGACCAGAAGCGCCTGAAGGCACTGTTTTCACTTGTGTACCCTGACCTGACTCACTCAATCTGCAGCTTCGAGCCTTTCTCGGCAATTTTACGATAGCCTTTCTTTTACAGGAGGCGAGGAGGCTCGGAAATGCAGGAAAAATCCTGTGTCTTTGTTATCACTCGGATTTACCCTTTACATCCTGTTAAAGGGCTTTTGCCGGAGTCCAATTTTTTCATCATCTGCCTGTCTTGCTCCGGTTGATCCTTCATTTCACCATTCTTCCTTGACGTTGGGTAATGATAATTTTTAAACTGAAGATGTGCGGAAAAATAAAAAACTGTTTATTGTTTATTCACTGGTTTCTACCATCCTTGAATTAGTGATTCTGGTGGCAGTCCTGATCTGGCTATTTCCCTTAATCGGTACTAACGTTCCCATCTGGCTGACCGTCCTGCTGGCTCTGGCCTGGACAATCTGGTCATATATAGCCTACCGTCTGGGTTGGAAGGCCACTTCCCGGCCGCCGGAAACCGGCACGGAGGCTTTTATTGGCAACAGGTGTCAGACCGTGGGGCCTTTATGTCCCCGTGGATATGTGCAGATGGGGAATGAACTCTGGAAAGCCCGTTCCACTACCGGTGACATTGATGATGGGGTTGAAGTTGTGGTTACAGGTGTTAAAGATCTGACTTTGCTGGTATCTTTGCCGGCAAAAAAGACCGAAAACAGACTGCCGGTCCTGCCCATTTGAGCGCAGTCACAAATTATTAGTTCAATTTCAACCGGCAGTTTCAGCCATTCAGCGAAGACAGATGCTTTATTCTCTTCAGCATATTGGGGTGAGTCGTGAAGAGTTCCGACATTTTTTCCCCGGTGGAAAGTTTTACACTTTTCTGGCGCAGGTCCTGAAGCTCGTAAAAATCGATTGTACCATTTTTATTGCGATCAATCTGGGATAACTGCTTAACCTGATACCATGAGCGGGCCGGGTCATTGACGAAGAAAGCGCGCAACCCCTGGACCTGTTTCTCTTCCGCCTGGTTGCCCTGGCGGGCACTGCTGTAAGAAAGCTTGTAAAGGGCAGTAGCCATATGATGTGGAGGGTTTCCCAGCCGCACACTACCCATATCAGCATAATACTCGCGGATGCGGGAGCCGTAGAGGACCAGCAGGTTGGTCAGGAAATATAGTACAAATGCTCCGATGCCGATTAGCACCGCAAAGTTTCCACCTTGCCGGTTGTCACCCAGAGACCCACCCCACATTGTTCTGAGCGCAATCCAATACAAAATCAGCGGTATGGCGGACAGCAGTGTGATGATGGCCATATCGCGGTTCTTGATGTGCGCTATTTCGTGTCCGATAACCGATTTCAATTCTTCGCGGCTCAACAGGCCCATCAGGCCCTGAGTGACACACACCCGCCCGTCCTTCTGGGTACGTCCAAAGGCGAAAGCATTGGGAATGTTCATTTGGGATATGCCGACTTTCGGTTTGGGTAAATTGGCTTTTGCGGCCATCTCACTTACCATGCGGTGCAATTCCGGGGCTTCCTTTTCCGTAACCCACTTTATTTTCATCGTCCAGCCCACGATAGCGGGGCTGATCAGATATTGAATACCCAGGAAAGCGAAGGCCAGCACAAGGTAAAAAATAGCGCTTCCGGCTCCCATCCAGGTGCCGATGCCGGTGATCACGCCGTATAGAATACCAAAAAGTAAGGCTATGAGCAGAAACATTCTGGTCTGCAGCCACATAATAACCCTCCGGATTGCAAATACTACTCTAGTTTAATCATACGGCGACCAGCCTCGGCAGTCAACTTGTTTAGTATTATTGTGTTATTGTTATACGATTGTGTCAGTAGTTAACTGTTAAGGGAAAATGTCAGTATGAAAGAAAAACTGACATTGAATCCAAAAGAACAAACAAGGGTAATTGTATTGAATCGGGTAGAAACAAAACAGATTGGGGTAGTCCAGGCCGCGGTCTTACTTGACATCTCCGAACGACAAGCCTGGCGATTGTTGTCGGCCTATCGTAAGTCAGGAGCCGCGGGATTAGCGCACGGCAACCAAGAAAGAAAGCCGGTCAACCTGCTATCTGACGAAGTCAAGCGGGTAGTGATCAAGCTGGCTGGAGAAAAATATAATGGAAGTCAACCAAATATAACAGCCCGTGTTGCGGATGTTAACAGATTCCGACCGGTAGACAAAAGGCGAACTTCCTCCAGGCCCTTCACATAAAGCGATAGGGTAGATATTGTGGGAATAAATCAAATTCACGAATACTTTTTTGTTATTTCGGGTTTGATGCTAACAGTTGGTTCCAATTATCCGGTAGTTCTATCAACCGGCTAACCGGCGGCCCTTGTTCATGATTTTGAATATAGCCTCTGCTGCGGTTTCGTCCAGGATCTCCGCTGACAACTACTCCAATCCATTCCGGTTTAATGAATACCGGTATGAGGCGGTCAGGATCAGATGATTCACAGTAAATGCTGGGGATCTGCTTTTCCTCAACCATCCTTTTCAGATTAAACCACGTAAATCCGCCCTGCAAGGCTAACCTCTCCACTGATCCTGCCGACACTTTGGCCTTGTCATAGAGATATTGACCGATATCCTTTTTTGTTAATCCATCACGTGCAATTACATGTGCTATACTTGGGCTGGCAACAATAACAGGATAGTATTTCCACCAGTTGATGGCCATGTGAGTCCAGTGAGATGCGGTGCTGCCCATTACTTCTACCCATGTATCCAGGTGATCGAGGGCTTTATCTCCACCGCTGGCGATAGGTGGTGAAGTGTATACTACACTTTGTACTGTTACCACATTCTCACCGCGTTTAAAGCCTCGTGAAACGCTGTAAGGTTCCCAACCCAGTTCGGCTACCACATCCTCGTTTTCCGGCAGGACTAAATTAAAAGTATCACCTATAGTAGCTTTATCGGTTGACATTGGGAGTATCCGCAGGCCGGGGATGTTTCTCATGTAAAGCCTTAAAAAACGGCCGATAGTGGTGTTAGCTTGCCTGCCGACGCGCATAACACCGGTTTCATAATTAAAGTCCAACTCTTTTATAATCGGCCCATTCAGGATGATTAGAGGTTCCCAACCCGGCGTACTTCCTGCATCCTGAATACGGAATTCCGGGTCAACAATTGCTTCTATAATGGCTATCAGCACCGGCATATATTCCGGCTTACATCCTGCCATTACCCCATTGACTGCGATGTTCCAAACTGTTGACTGACGGTTTTCGGGAAGAAAATAGCCGATTATTTGATCAGCGGGTTTATTTGTATATTTCAAGAATTTTTCAATTCTATCTATTGTTGGGGGGATGATGGGTAGGCCATCAGACCACAAGCGTTTATAGAAATATCCCTGAATTTCATCAAGTGTCCCTTCAAAAACAATGTCGGTCGGCTCAGGTTCTCTGGGTTTCGGCACAGGCACCACCGATTTAGTTATCCCTTTAATTATGTTGTTGATCAGCACCTCTGTTACTTTTCTTTTTAAGTCATCCTCGCTATCTGTGGCTATCACACCGGGATATTCTGCAACCGAAAGGTTCTGAATTCCTAGAGACTGCGCTACCGCTTGCGCCTGGCCCAAAAAACCAGTGGAAACAATTGAAACAGAGGGAAAACCGGCTTTTTCTGCAGTCACACTTGCCCGCACAACTGCGGGTGTACAACTACCTCAACCACCAACCCCTGATATAACTAAATCGCAACCATATTTGGTTAGCTTATCCGCTAACCCTGCGATAACCTCAGATTCTTGAGTACCATGAGTGTTGCCAAACGCTGGATATTCAACGAATTTTATATCAGGATATCGTTGTTTAAGTAATTTCCTGATGATTGGAAAAATTACTTCCGCCTTAAAGCCATAGTCCGATAGTTCGCAGATGGTAATTTCGTTGAGATTGGCTGGACGCGGTTTAAGAGTTATTGGCTGGTAAGTGAGTTTGCCTAACGGCCAGACCACTTTATAGTATGGTTCATGCACAGTTGTTCTCCTTTAACTGTTTTTTCAGACTACAGTTCTCCTTATTGGGCAACTGATCACATTGTATATTTATTTTAAGGCCCTTTTTCAAAAATCTTCTACTTGATAGTTGGGCTCGTCCATCCGCTATATTTTTTCAACAAGCTGTGCCAATTTTTTGGCAGATTTATCGGTTTGGTTACGAAATGGCAAGGGCCATATCCCCAGGTGCCGATATAAGCTATCATGTCCGGTCCGGGACCGCCCGTCACACATATTTTCAGGTTTTCCGGTTCAAAAAATATTGGGACAGGCGCACTGGGATCAGCCTTGTGTTTTTCTTTTACCCAACGAGGTAATTGTCCGCCGCCTCTTTCTCGCCCATCAAAAACCAGGTTCCCAGGCAATTGTATTGTTTCATAAAGTGCTTTCTGGAGGTCTTTTCTCGAAATACCTTCTCGTCGGATAGCATCAAAAGCTGTCGGCGAGATAAGCGCCAAACCATCGTGGGCTACACTATTGGCGTATCGGTCGTATTTTACTTTGGCCTGTAAACTGATATGGTAAATAATTCTTGCCAACGTCGGTGGAGTGGGTAATACAAGGTCCGGTTGCCATGACATTGCCGGCATAACACTTATAGTCGGCTGGTCTTCGGGAAATCCTTCAGCAATTCGGAGAGGTTCCCAAACACCGGAATAGGCAGCTTCATTTTCAGCAATCAAAGTAACATATCTGAAAGGATTACCGAAGGCCTTCATGTCATTAACGCCCGGCCAGGTATGACCCATATTCATCAATATCAGTCTTAGTGCCCGCCCGATGGTTGTGTTGGCTTTCCAGCCGGGCCCCACGGTACAAAAACTACTATTTACATTTAGTTCCTCCGCCAGTTTTTGACCGCTGAGAATGAAAAGAGGAGCAAGTTGACCAGATGTATTTTGTGCCCCAACCAGGTCAAAGGCTGGGTCGATCACGGTTTCTACGGCTGCCATAATGATTGGCATGTATTGTGGCAGGCAACCGGCCATTACCGCATTAATGGCAATTTTCTCTACTGTGGCTACTCCCATACCAGGTGGAAATATTGCTACAACCTTCTCCCGGGGCAATTCAGTCCCTTCGAGCATCTTGTTGACTGCTTCTTCTGTTGGAGGCGTGAAAGGTAATCCGTCGCTCCAGCCATGTTGCAGAAAAAAACTCTCCATGTTTTCATAGGCTAATTGATAATCTTTTCCCACAAAGACCAAATTATTCTCGGGGACTTCTTGAATTACCGGAGGCTGAGGTTTCCATTTTGTTAGAGCTCTAATTACCTCGTCTGCCACTTTCTCCGCGACGTTGAATTTTATTATTTCATCAGCAGGGGGTACATAATCAAACTCCAGAGGAGCTAAGGCCAAATCTTCCAGTCCTTGACCTCTGGCAATAAATCTGGCTGTTGGCTGGAAGGCCCTGGCAAGTATTAAAACACAAGGTTTGCCATATTTTTCGATCTGGATGGCATCCGGAGTTATCCGGGTGGTGCTGCCCCCTGATATCGCTAAAGAAATTACGACTCCATCGCTGTTATTCGCTATTTCTTTCAGTTTGGCTGTTCTGGCTTCGGGTCCACCGGTAAAAGGTACGTCCCAAACCCGCCAATCCGCACCGGTAGCTCGATTTTTGAGAGCATTTTCAAGGCGGGGGAAAAACGTTTCTCCCACCGGCATTCTTAAACCAATTATCCCTATCTTTTTACCATTCAAGGTTTTTAGGCGCGGTGAAGCTGGTATAAATGCCTTGCTATTGGGTTCACCCCTGGGATTAAGTACTTTTAGTTCAACTCCACTTTTTTGCATAAACTTACCTCTGATTTTTCAACGATAAATTGGTTTTCCAGGGATATCCAACGTGTGTTTTCCTGTTTTCTTTTGATGCCTTTTCTAAAAACCTTTGGCTGGAGTACTAAAGCTGTTCTTGTTACTTTTACTACAGTTTCAAGTTCGTTTTTTCAATAACGCAGGACGTTGAATACAGTCTAAAAACAGGGAGAAGTTGCTAACTTAATCACCTTTCCTAATATAATACGTGTACGTACAATCTTTTTTGCTACACTTTACCCCATTTATTTCTTAATGTCAAGAATGGTTCCGAACCTTGTTATTGTTATACAATTATGTCAGTAGTTAACTGTTAAGG
>DATIKD010000378.1:0-11258 GCA_035477965.1 Dehalococcoidales bacterium
CTGAACCCTTATCTGATGAAGAAATCAGCAATTTATGGATTTTGTTGAACCATACGACCAGTGCTTTAAGCCGGCACAGAGAAACTGAACTGAACAAATTTGGGGTATCCATTGAGCAGTACGCAGTTCTACATAGCCTGACCGATAAAGATGGACAAGATATCAACAGCCTCGCCGCTTTAAGATTGCGGACTCATCATGCCATTTTTAGTTTAGTTAAACGTATGGAAAAACAGGGGCTTGTGAAAACCGATAAAAATTCAGGGAGTAAAGGGTACATAATTTTCATCACTGATAAAGGCAGAAATATCTATGGTGAAGCAACCATAGAATCTCTAAAAGATACTTTTTCTGTCTTATGTAATGACGATCTGCGAAAGCTTTCTCAATACCTTAAGCTACTCATTATAAGGTCTTTGTCCAGGCAGGGTTTTGACTATAAATTCCCCTTCGTGGTTTGATAATCCTCAAAACATTGACATGGAAGCACTCCGATACACAGGCCGGCTTGAGGGGCATGGTTTGGCTTATTCCGATAACTCTGACAGGCTAATTTCCTGTTTCGAGCAGGGTGACTAATTTGAGATAGCCCGGTCTTAAACTCAGGTTTGCTTTTCCCCTTGACCGGCCCTTCAAACTAAAATCGGGAAATCGAGATTAATTAGTGTTGCGGGGAAGAAGTCCGGCCGGCTCTCTGTATCTGATTAAACGAGCGGAGTTGGCTATGACAGGTATTGATGCCAGTTCATGCAGGAGTGCTCCGGTCACGGGCGTCAGGATGCCGGGAATAGTCAATCCCACGGCAAACGCCAGTACACCCAGTGAGAAAACCAGGTTTTGACGGATGGTGCTTACAGCCCGGCGGGACAGGGTTAGTAAATGAGGCAGCCTGGAGAGATTATCTGAGAGCAGCACAACTTCAGCCGTTTCTATCGCCACATCGGTGCCGGTCAGCCCCATCGCCATTCCTACATCGGCTGTCGCCAGTGCGGGACCGTCATTCACCCCATCACCGACGAAGGCAACTTTTCTGCCTTCAGCCTGAAGATTTTTCACGATTTGCACTTTCTGTTCGGGCAGCATCTCGCTATAGACCTCGGAAATACCCAGTCCGGCGGCTATGCGCCCGGCTGTTGACCGGTTGTCGCCTGTCACCATCGCAATTCGAAGTCCCAGTTTTTGGATTCGGCCGATGCATTCCATTGTCTCCGGCCGCAGATCGTCTTCGAAAGCCAACAGACCTACCGGCTCTCGATCCATAGCGACGATGATAGGACTGCGCCCCAGCGCCGCCAGTTCATCTGCTCGGGCTTCAACATCGGGAGAAATAGAGATATTCTGATCTGTAAAAATCCGGGCCCGGCCAATGAGCAAGTCATGCCCGTTAACCTGTGCCCGCACACCCAGCCCGGGCAAGGTTTCAAATGCTTCCGGATCGCTTATTGTATGCCCTTCATCCGTGGCGCAGCGGACTACAGCTTGTCCTATGGGATGCTCGCTCAGTTTTTCGGCGACGGCCGCCAGTCCCAGAAGTTCCCCGCAGTCCATGCCGTTGAGGGGGACGATATCTTTTAGTTTAAGCTGGCCGGAGGTGACCGTTCCGGTTTTGTCGAAGATGACCGTATCTACCTTTGCCAGAGTTTCAACCGTCGCCCCTTTTTTTACCAGGCTGCCGCGCATGGCGGCATTGCCGATCGAGGCTACCAGCGCAGTCGGTACCGCCAGAACCATTACACAGGGACAGAAGACGATCAACATGGTGATAGCCCTTAATATATCGCCGCTCCACCACCAGAGAAGTCCGCCCAGGATGATGGCTGCCGGAGTATAGAATTTGGCGTAGCGGTTAAGCATTCGCTCAATGGGAGCTTTTTTAAGCTGGGATTCTTCCACCATCCGCCGGATCTGTCCCAGCGTGGTTTCTGCTCCAACACCGGTCGCTTTCACTTCCAGGGTACCCACTTCATTGAGGGTGCCGGCAAACACTTTGCTCCCGGCCTGAATTTCTACCGGCAGACTTTCGCCGGTAATGGCAGACTGGTTTACGGTGGCATTCCCGGAGATCACTTCTCCATCCGCCGCGATCCGTTCTCCGGAATGAACGAGCAGGATGTCGTTGATTCTCACTTGATCCAGCGGAATAAGGATATCCCCAGTTTCTTTCCGAAGGGTGACCTGGTCGGGGAGCAGGCTGGCCAGCGCCCGGATGGCTTTCCCGGAGCGGGCCACCACCAGGTTTTCTAAAAGTCCTCCCAGCAGGAGCAGCACGGCTACAATAGCGGCCGAGGAGTAATGACCGATCGCAATCGCGGCCATGGTGGCCAGCGAGACGGGAATGTCAGCCGTAAAATCCCGGCGGCGTATTCCTTGCAGGGCCGACCACCAGATATAAATCGAGCCGATAACCGCAGAGACCAGATAGGGAAGGGCTTTTTCCTCACCGGCATCGCCGCCCAGTATTCCTGCCGGTTGCAGTATTATAGCGATTATCAGAGAAATACCGGCAGCCAGCGTAAAAATTGTGCCGGGGCTCAAGTTGAATTCACGGTACCGGTTGAAGAAAAGTTTGCCGCCTTTCCTGAATCTGGCGCCGAAATCGGATATTCGCTCTATAATCATTATTCTCCCCGGTTACTTCGCAGCCGGTTTGAAGAAATCATCAGTCTCTTTTAGCACGGGATTTTTGGGGCTGTTCGCCCGGCATTTGGGACAACCGTTTCCCTTTTTTGCTTCCTCACAGCCGGGACAGCCGATTTTTTTGGTTGACCTCGCTACCTGCCGGACGATGTAACCTGTGACCAGCAGGCCGATTAACACCAGTATAACAGTTTCCATTTCGCTACTCCTTTTTAACCCAGGCCGAGAAGTCTGCCGGCCTGGAAAATCAGCACTGCCAGAGTCCATCCCAACAGCAGGCTGTACCCGATGGCGAAGAAAGTCCATTTCCAGGAGTTGGTCTCTCTTTTAATGGCTGCGATGGATGCGATACAGGGAATATAGATGAGTGTCATGGTCATGAAAGAATAGGCGGAGAGCGCTGTCCAGGAACCGGCGATGGCCATCGAAAGTCCCGCTTCTTCAATTCCGTAGACCACCCCCAGAGTACCGACCACTACCTCTTTCGCCAGGATACCAAAAAGAAGGGCAATGCCGGCTTCCCAGAAACCGAAGCCGGCAAGCGTGAAGACCGGCGCTATGAAGCTGCCGATTCTTCCCAGAATGCTTTCCTGGCTGGCATATTCCACTCCGAAGGGCAGATTGGACAGTATCCAGACCAGGATTACCACCGCCAGGATAATGGTGGCCATTTTACGCAGGAACAGACTACCGCGGTCCCACATGTTGGTCAGGGTGCTCCTGAGCGTAGGCAGGCGGTAAGGCGGCAGTTCCATAATGAAATGGGAGGCCCCGCCTTTGAAAACGAATTTCTTAAAGAGCATTCCCATCAGGATGGCCAGGACGATGCCCAGTAAATACAGCGAGAAAATGATGACGCCCTGGTTGGCGGTGAAGAAGGCTCCGGCGAAAAGGACATAGACCGGAAGACGGGCCGTGCAGGACATGAGGGGGTTGATCAGGATCGTGATCAAGCGGTCGTTCCGGTTGCCCAGCGTTCGGGTTGCCATTATGGCCGGCACATTACAGCCGAAGCCCAGTATAAGGGGTATAAAGGATTTTCCATGCAAACCCAGTTTGTGCATAAAGCGGTCCATGATATAGGCCGCCCGTGCCATATAGCCGCTATCCTCCAGAATGGATATAGATAGAAAGAGCAAGAGGATGTTCGGCAGGAAGACGATCACTGAGCCCACGCCGCCGATAATTCCATCTACCACCAGGGAAGTGATGAACGCCGGAGCGGAAATAGCGGCCAGCCCCATGCCGGTAACTCCCCCCAGCCAGGCGAAAAACCGGTCTACCCAATCCGCCAGCGGCGAACCCAGTGCGAAGGTCAAATTGAAGACCGCGAACATAGCCAGGAGAAAGAGTGGAATGCCCAAAAAACGGTGGGTTAATACACGGTCAAGTTTATCCGAAAAAGATTGCCCCGGCGTGATACCGGCGGGTTTGACCACGATTCCTTTTAGTACCTGGCTAATGAATTCATAGCGATGGCCGGCAATCAGGGATGCGACATCTTCTCCCAGTTTATCTTCCAGGCGTTTTATCGCAGCATCCCGCAGCGTCACCAACTGACCGGAATTGCCATGCTTGCCGATGACCTTCCAGATATTTTCGTCGCCTTCCAGGATTTTGATGGCCAGCCAGCGGGGACTAAACTTGTCCGCTAGATCGGGAATAGTTTTAATAAATTGGGATATAGTATTAAGCTCCGCTTCTACCTCCCGGCCGTAGTCTATTTCCAGCGGTTTCCGGCGGTCATTTCCAGGCTGGCTGATAACGGCATTAATCAGGTCTTTCATTCCTTCGTTATGGCAGGCAGTAGTGGGAATTACCGCGATGCCCAGTCGCCGGGCCAGCTCGTGAATATCGATTTTAATTTGTTTGGCTTTAACTTCATCGTACATATTCAAGGCCAGCACCACTCCGGCCCCCATTTCCAGCATCTGGATCGTCAGATAAAGGTTACGGTCCAGGTTAGTGGCATCCAGGACGTTGACGACTGTATCTGGTTTCTGATGCAGGATATAGTCACGGGCAATTATTTCATCCTCTGAGTAAGCTCCCAGGCTGTAGGCGCCCGGCAGGTCCACCACCTGGATTTCCCGCCCTGCGAAGCTAAAACGACCTTCCTTTTTCTCTACCGTTTTCCCCGGCCAATTCCCCACGTGCTGGCGGGCTCCGGTCAGGTTGTTAAACACAGTGGTTTTGCCGCAGTTTGGATTGCCGGCCAGGGCGATCACCATTGATCCTGTACCGCTCATTTTTTCACCTCCCCACAGAGGACTCCGGCGGATAAGTTAGTATTACCTAACTCGGGGGTAAATTTTTTTAGACTATCCACTTCTTCCACCATTACCTGCAGGGCGGCCCCTCGACCGAGGGCTAAACGGGTATCATTGACTGAGATGATGAGTGGTCCACCAATGTCATTTTTGACCACATTCAAACGGCAGCCGGCCACCAGGCCCTGCTCCACTAACGCCCGGCGCAAATTCTCATTGCCGCGGATGTCTTTGACTATGGCAGTAGTGCCGGACTTAATCAGACCGAGTGTCAATCTTTCCATCAGTCACCCACCTTTACATATATTTGGGCAGCCTCGTCCCTTCTCAGTGTCAGTTGATAGCCTTTGACATCCACCTTCACCGGGTCGCCCATCGGGGCATGACCTTTCATCAGAATCTCCGCACCGGGTGTAACACCCATGTCCAGAATACGGCTTCTAAGGGCCGGGTTGGCGGTCAGTCGGATTACCCGTCCCCGCTCTCCAACCTTGAGCTCGTTCAAGGCTCGGACCGGTTTGGTTTCCATGCTATTAATCTCCTTACTGCCCGGCATTTCACTCAATTTATCTTTGTCAGAGGCAGTTTTAAGATTGGTATCCTGGGCACAATTCATACAGTCGGTAGACTGCAAAAAATGCATCAGGCGGTTCATGGTGTGCTGGCTGACCAAGTGCTCCATGAGGCAGGCATCTTTCTCAGCGATTTTGGCGTCAACATTCAGTACCTCGGTGAGGAACTGTTTAAGCTTAACATGTCTCCAGCGCACTTCCACAGCCATGGCTTTGCCGCTGGCGGTAAGCTCAACCGGGCCGTATTTCTCCTGCAGCACCAGACCATGTTTCTTCAGGTGCTCGATGCCCTGGGCTACGGTAGCCTTGGCGATACTCAATCTGGCGGCGAGGTCCGTAACCCGGATCTCATCCTTCGATTCCGACAAAGATAGCATCGCTTCCAGGTAGTCCTGCATGGCCGGGGTAACTGCACTGGTATCCGCCATTTCCACACCTCCTTAAAGAGTTAGTATAAACTAACATTTATAATATAACATGCCGGTTTACCACTTGCAAGTCTTTTCCAGGTTATTTGTTGCCTGACGCAGTAATTGAAGCCGGATATGTGGTCCTGTTTCATTACGGGAGGCACTATTATTGTGAAAACACCCACTGCGGGCCGGATGGGTGAAGTATAATAAAAGACCACAAAATATAAAATGCTGGCAATTTACAACTCCCGGTTGTATTATTAGTTAAAACCTCAAAGCGGAACAGAAAGGAGGACTCTTATGACTGCGGAAGAGATGGAATCACGCATCATGGCGCTGGAGAAGAAAATGGGACTGCTGGAGGATGTCAATCAGATCAAGCGTTTGCAGTATGCTTACAGCTACTACGTGATGCGCATGATGAATGCTGAAATTGTAGATTGTTTTGCGGACCATCCTGAAACCGGAGTGTACTGGCTGGAAGGCGCCTGGCTGGGTAAGGAAGGGGTAAGGCGCTATTTTGGGGTGGACACCCAGCGGCCGGAACCTTTGCCGGAATTTTTCCATCAGGTCATGCCCATTGCGGGTGTGATTGATGTAGAGCCGGATGGGAAAAGAGCCAAAGCCCGCTGGTACACCTTCGGCGGACATTCTTTGCCGGCCCAGGGCGGCGCCTTCCGCAAATCCTTTGTAGCCGGAATATACGAAATGGAGTATATCAAGCAAAACGCTGTTTGGAAATTTTTGAAAGTATACTGGCTGATACCCTATGCCATCACGATTCGCAACGAAGACTGGAGATGGCCGGAAACAATCGGCCAGTCCATCTCTAACCCGCAAGCCCCCACAGCGTTTCCGGCGGCGGATATTCCCTTTGACCCGGAAGATCCGCGTTTTATGGCCGGCTATATGCTGCCGTTCCATTACGGCCATCCGGTCACTGGAGTGGCCACTTCAGAGCAGTCCAAAAACTGGAATGTGATCAACTCTAAAGGCCGCGCCAGGCCTTGAAATATTAAGATAGTGTGTCCGACTGGCAAATAAAAATATTTATTGGGAGGTTTTAGCCCGATGCCGGAATCTAAATATGGAAAATGCATCAAGACAGGAGAACTGATCAAGGAAATTCCGCATTATACCGGAAAATCCGTGTTGGCTCATAAAGGTGAACTGGAGACTGATTGTTCCATTGGGTACCACTGCATTTCCAAACCGATCACTTTTGACATCCCGCACTCCCATAACTTTGCCGAAATGCTGTGTTTCTTCGGGGGAGACGCCCGGGATGTTACCGACCTGGGGGCTGAAGTTGAGATGACTCTGGGCGGGGAAAAGCATCTGATCACTACGGCCGCCGTGGTTTCCATTCCTCCCAAACTTAAACACTGCCCCATCGTAATAAAAAATGTGCGTAAGCCGCTGGTCTTTTTGGAGATCTCTTTGACCCGCATCTGGAAACCGGGCAGGAGACCGCGCAAAAAGCCCGCCCAATAACCTTGCATGGACTCTCCCTAAACAAAAAATAATTAATTGTGCTTTTGACTTTTTGTTGCTAATTTTATAGAGTCCAATTATGAATATAGAAACAGTCGCAAAGATTTCGCTGATTGTGCTGTATTCTCTCTTTTCTCTTATCCGGATTGAATATTACCGCCGGGCCAAAAAAGCGGGTTTCAAGACGGTCATCGAAGAAAAAAGAAGATATTCCTTATGGCTCAGCTTATTTATTTGCTATGAGGTTTTAACTTTCTTCATATTTATCTTTTCTCCAGAAACTCTGGGTTTTGGAGTTATTTTGCTACCTGTCTGGGTACGCCTGGCTGGCGCTTTGCTGGGCTTTATAGCATTGTTATGGTTTCTCTGGATTCATCAGGCCCTGGGTAATAACCTCTCGGTTAGAATAAGCATCAAAGATGCCCAGCAATTGGTTACACACGGACCTTACCGCTGGGTCAGGCACCCGATGTATACGGCATTCTTTATCCTTCATATAGCCGCCTTCTTGTTAACCTCAAACTGGTTTATTGGGCTTACCTGGACGGCTGGTTTAGCGGCAATTATCTTTACGCGGGTCAAGAGAGAAGAAGAAATGTTGCTCAACAGGTTCGGAAAAGCCTATTCAGCCTATGCCAATAACACCGGACGTTTTATCCCCCGCCTGAACTGGACCGGGTTTAGACCTGAGAAACGGTCATGAGGGCAGGCCGAATGAGGGTTACAGCAGGCGGCTGATTGACAGCCGTAAGCTCTTAACCGCTCTTCAGGCGATAAGATAAACAGATTAAAGAGTTCACCCGATAACAAAGCTGTTTTATACTGTTTATCCCCTTCCGAAAAGCACTTGATACAGTCTGTCAAGCCAGGAGTCCGGTAACAGATTGATCAAGGCCAGCAGGTAACCGGTGCCCACCCGGTAGTTAGGCCGGGGACGGCGCGATTCAAGCGCTTTCACAACCACTCTGACCAGACGGGCGGAGTCCTGTTTTTGATTCAGTTCCCAGCTTAGCAGAGGCTTCATCCGCGTGAGCAGTTTTTTATAATAGCGGGTGTGAAGGAGAGTATATTCAAATTTTTCAAACACCGAAGCCGGCATTCCGGCATCAAAGGAACCCGGCTGTATTTTTATCACTTTTACCCCAAGGTACATCACTTCTCGCCGCAGGCTGTCGTTGTAAGCTTCCAGGGCGCGCTTGGAAATAAAATAGGGCCCGGCAAAAGGCTGAGGTTTCATCCAGCCAGCTTCGGAAGAACAATTTATTATGCGTCCTCGTGCGGCGTGAACCAGGTCAAAGAGGATGTGGTTGACGCGGACTGTGCCGGTCAGGTTGACCGCTAAAAGGCGTTCGGTAATTTCTATGCTATCCCCTTCTACCATAGAATTAAAGGAAGTTAAACCGGCAAAATTGACGATGGCGTCCAGTTTGTCCGTCTGACACAAGACCAGATCGCGGGCGGCCAGAACGCTGGTCTGAGAGGTGATATCCACCCGCACCGGAATAACATTTTTCAGCTTGCCAAGATCCACCAGTTTGGCTTCATTGGTACCGCAGGCAAAAACCTGCCACCGGTCAGTGGCGGCGAGCGCGGTGACACATAGCAGACCCAATCCTCCGGTTGCACCGGTAAAAAACACCGTTTTTATTGCCCTGACCTCCGGCGGCGAACTTGCCCGCTTTTTGCCTTGAACCGGAAACGTACTGATCTGAACTGCAGGCCAACCGGCGGCCTGTTATAAACAGATAATTGGTTGAACCATGTACATTATAGTCACAAATCAGGCGATTTTGAGAAGGCAGGGATGGAGTGGCTGATCTGCCGCATCGAAAAAGCGAGCCGGGTTGAATTCAACACGGCTCGCTTTTTGGCAGTGTGTTGTTCCATAAAATACAGGGTCAGCAGCCGCCTTCCCGGGTTTTCAGGTTAAAGTATTTCGTCAGGTCAAATCCATGCAGAGGGCGGGCGAAGGCCCCCATGGAAGTCAAATGCAGGTCGCTGGGTCCGTCCGGACTATCGCCCACTCCAAAGAAAAAGCCGGCGTCATGCATGATGCGGGGATTGAGAATAAAGGTGCCCTGGTTGCCGTTGCAGGTATCTTCAGTCCAGCTCATCAGGTAGGCGTCATCCCGCAATTTTACATAAAGACAGGGAGAACTCCACATCCATCCACCTGCATTGCGCGGCAATATAATAGTCCAGGAATATGACTCGGGAGTGCTGTAAACATGAATCGATTGCATATGTTCCCCGTAAGTCCAGGAGAAAGCCTTTCCTAACAGCTCGGTGGTGAAACCGTGCCGGGTTACCGCCGGAGGCACCGGCCCGTTTTCCATTTCCAGGATGCCGAATATAGCCCGATGCCCCACTTCCCAGGCTTTCCGCCCGTTGCCAACTTGAGCATCCACGCAGGTGGCCAGTCCGTTTGAGAAATCCACCGCCTGCGTGAGACAGCGCAGGGGGTCACTACCGGTGCAGATATGGCTGAAAAGAATAATATCTTTAGCCGGTTCAAATCCTCTGTAAATATCGGCCTGCCAGGCGCTTTCCCCCTTCAAGCGCCACTTCAGGTTTTGAGCGTCAATAATATCGTACTCCCACGCCGGGCCGTCATCATAACGCAGAGTAAACTTCTTCCCTGCCATATAGCCGGATTCTTCCATGGTGTTGCGGCTGGACATGATGGAACTGCCGGCAAAGATTTTCAGGTTGGTGCGGATAATTTCCTTCACCTCGGCCAGGCTATGATCTTTATGCAAGAAACGGGGACGGTAAGAAGGGCGTGAACCTTTGTTTTCGGGTGTGATACGCTTCAGATGAGCCTCAGTGTAAGGTATTTCAGTACCGTAGTCCGTCAGGGGTTCCAGGTTGGTGGATTGGCCGGTGATCTCGCCGGTCCCGGCGTACAGGCTGTAGTCCAGTTCTTCATTTTTATCAAAACCCAGCCGCAGGCCGATGTGCCGGACGGTAAAGAGATCGATAACTTCCAGCGTAAAAGTCCCGGAATATTCCTGTTCCACCCGGGAGTAGATATAGAGCCGATCGTCGATCTTGAGGTAGTCCGAAGGCGCGGTGATGGTGATTCCTCCCAGAGGGTCGCTCAATTCAACAAAGGAAGACCAGACCACCGAGGGGAAAAAGTAGAGCATTTCCACGCCGTCATCGTTCTTCCAATAGGTGCCTTTGCCTTCAATGCGGTTGGTAAGGGCATGACGTTTGAGGGGCGCCGGCGCGCCGGTATCCACATAACCGGGCATGAAATGCCGCCATACTTCGCGTTTATCCGGTTCAAACCCGCCAAACCAAACTTCAAAAGCTGTGACCAGGCCGGTATGCGAGTCATAAACCACACCATAGCCGCGGAGCGTATCCGGAATCATGTGCGTGAAGAGGAATACACCCTCCAGTTCTCTGGCGGAATAAGGAATTGTCACTTTAGCGGCCCCTGCTTCCGAAAAGGTGAGCCTGTTGGCGGATACAAATTGGTATTCCAGCGTGGGGCCTTTATCCAGCACGATTTTCAGGGTTTTGCCGGCCAGCCCTTCAGAAAGGGGTGAAGCGCTTTTGGCCTGGGGCACCGGCTTCAGTTTGGCCCGGATTTGCTCCAGCGTCAGGGGAGTGTACTTGTTAAAAAAAGTGGACCTGAAATAATTCATCGCCTTTACTCCTTGAACTGTATTGGGGTGCTCGCCGGCTGGGTGAATTAGCGCTCATTGTATATTATCCAATACGACCTGTCAACCTGATTTCCCGGAGGGTTTGACTGTGGGTAGAATTACTTACAAATCCAGCCGGGAAAAGGTGTTATCGGGGCACCAGAAGGACAAAGTTTCAGCCAGGCTGGAAGCCTCGAGAGGTGAGGCTGAAGCATC
>DATIKD010000379.1:0-2080 GCA_035477965.1 Dehalococcoidales bacterium
ACCACAGTAAAAAGAAATTGCTAATATATAAATAGTTTATAATATGTAAACTATATTGTCAAAATTACGATGCATCAAATGTTTCATCAAGGGGGTTTTGTTAACTAAAACCCACTATCAATTAACCTCTGGGAGACGTGCCTGTTCGGGTGCATTTCCTCAGGCTGGCTTAGCCTGGATAGGGGGTGAAACTGGGCTGGCATTTGGTCATGTTGCTCAATTCGGAATGACATACCGCCCGTAATGCCGGTCTCCCCCTTTCCTGTCACTCCACTGCAAAGCGAAGGCTTTGGAACCACCCTTCCTGTCATGCTGGAGGCCCTTTTCGTTGTCATCCTGGAAGCCTCGATTGGCGAGGCTGAAGCTCTAGTTTCTTTCCCGTTGTCATCCTGGAAGCCTCGAAAGGCGAGGCTGAAGGATCCGGCGGTGGGGGGTAAGCGTCAATAGTTGCGTTTTAGTAAACCCCCTCCCCACCGGATTCTTCGCCCCGCTCAGGAGTAAAGATGTTCTCGGGACCCCAGAAAGACAACGTGGGAGACGGATTCTTTTCCTCGATCAGGAGCAAAGGATCACTCGGGGCTCCGGAATGACGATCGTCGTGTCATCCTGGAAGCCTCGATTTGCGAGGCCGAAGCATCTGGTCCTTTTTCGTTGTCATCCTGGAAGCCTCGATTGGCGAGGCTGAAGCTCTAGTCTCTTTCCCGTTGTCATCCTGGAAGCCTCGATTGGCGAGGCTGAAGCTCTAGTTTCTTTCCCGTTGTCATCCTGGAAGCCTTGATTGGCGAGGCCGAGGCATCTAGTCTCTTTCCCGTTGTCATCCTGGAAGCCTCGAATGGCGAGGCTGAAGGATCCGGCGGTGGGGGGTAAGCGTCAATAGTTGCATTTAAAAAAACCCTCCCCTCCGGATTCTTCGCCCCGATCAGGAGCGAAGGCGTCTTAAATTTGGCTCAATACTGTAATCTTTTTATTATCTAACTTTAATGACATCAATAATCCAAAATATTCCTAATATCACAACAAACAGGCCTATGAGGGCGTAAAAGATTCTGGCGCCATTCCGACCTAATGCCTCAACCCAATCAGCGTCTTTCCATATCTTCATGACCCAATCCCAGTTGAAGTATGAACATACGATGAGCCAAATTCCCATCAATATTATGACAACCCCAAAAAACAACATGGGTCATTGTCTCCTCAGAGGTACTGAATAAAAACCGACGGCAATTCAAAGTATTATTGCCTTACGGTTTGAAGTGGTATACGCCTCCTCATTTTTCAACCCCTTCATAAAACTTGTTGCCCACTTTTTAGATATCCCAACCCAATCGAAATCCGGCACCTGTTAACCACACGCGAGCCACGCTCAACCCAGTTGAAATCGCGGAAATAACAGCATCCACCCCGTCTCCATCCAGCCTCTGGCCGGTGAACTGCTGGGCCGGCAGGTTTCCCGAATATGAGCGGGTGGCGCCGATATTTATATTTCTTTTAGTTGGCATACAATGCTTCTGACCTTTCTTTTTCAAGGACCTGCAATTCCCAACATCATTAGAATTCCTAATATCAAAAATGCAACACCAACAACCGAGTAGAAAATCCTGGCGCACCCGCGACCCAGGAGTTCAGTGGTATTTATATGCCCCCATGAATTCATAAACCAATTCCAATTGAAATACGCCCCCACAATTAGTGAAACACCCATTACCGATGCTATTAGCCCTAATAGAAACAACACTCATAAGCTCCTGAGAGAAAGTAATTCAGGAAATTGTAATAACGTTTTTTTTCTTAAGGTTTAAATCGATTAACTCTTCCGCGTTCTTCGACCTCATCAAAAAACTGTGTTCCTGCTTTATTAGTATCCCAGCCTGATTGAAACAATCCTGCAATCCACCACCATGGAGAAAATCCACCGCCGGTTGTAATTATTGATACTGTGAGGTCCCAACCACTATCTCTGTATGGCTGTCTGTAATCAATCACCGCGTCTGATACATCAAAAAATGCTTTAACTATTTCATAATATTTCCCACCTTCATAGGCACCTTTACCCCAAAGACCAGCGGCTCTTCCGGCAGGA
>DATIKD010000380.1:0-4549 GCA_035477965.1 Dehalococcoidales bacterium
CCTTAACACTGTCCGGAGTCAAGCGCCCATAAGTGGAATCATCGATCATGATAGTCGGAGCGAGGCTACAGCAACCGATACAGGCCACTTTTTCAATGGTAAACTTGCCGTCAATACTGGTTTCGCCAGTTTTAGCACCGGTGCACTGGCACACTGCTTCTGTCAATTTTTCGGCGCCGTTCAGATGACAGGCCGTGCCATGACAAACCTTGATGACATGCTTACCCTGCGGCTGCAGGCGAAACTGGGCGTAAAATGTTATTATCCCATAAATATCTGCAGCCGGTTCATGGGTGAGTTCGGCAATGCGCAGAATTGCTTTGCGGGGCAGATAACCGTAGATGGATTGGACTTCCTGAAGAATGCCTATCATGGCGCCGGGTTGAGAATTGCGACGGTAGACTGCAGAATCTACCAGGTCCAGATTAATTGATTCTGCAGCCGTTGTCTGGCTTGCTGTCATTAATTCCTCCGCTCCGAAGGTTTATACCGAAACTCAAGCGAATCTCCAATCTAACTCAGGAATTTCTATACCTCAAATCAAAAGAAGGGTTAATTTATTCAGTTGCCGGAATGAACCAGAGATTTGAGGAGTCTCATTTTTGAACCAGTGTGACGTTCATATAGATTGACGATGCGCATGATTTCCAGGTCTTTGACCCAGGGACTATTGCGTATTTTTTGGGCAAGGGCTTCAACCGTAACTGGGGCATCCACCATCACCACCACATCGTGAGAGCCGATAACACGGTCAACAAAATCTACCCCGGGGGTGTTTTCCAACTCTCTCAGGGCTCTAATCAAGTCGGCATGTGCAATATCATCCGTTACATTGACCAACAGATACGCTCTCAGTCCCATTCCAGTCTCCTTTTTCTCCCAACACTCTCATTCTTTTTTCGATCAAAATTCAGCCGCTGTTCATCGGAGCCATCTTCCGTCTTATTTCAGAGGGAAGTTCCATTATTTCGGAAAAAACCTTTTTTATTTTCCGTTTTGCTTTCAAGGTTATTTACTGAGACATAAACTTGATGTCCAGCCTTGACGCCGTATTTTATCCGGCAGTTATTCATCCGGCTGGAACATCCGAATGACGTACCTTGAAAGGTCGATCACGTCTTTTTTTACCGGCCAGGCGTCCCCCATATTTCGGCAGGCATTTGTCCGCTGCAAGAGGCAGATCAGACTAGACTCGCCTTATCCACCGCCCCGGGTTACTGAATATTCGATTTTTAATGAAATGGTTGATTGGTTAACAGAACAACTGAACAAGCACTTAAACTATCTATAAAGGATAGTAATTTCATTTTTCCATAACAAATCTGTTCAGTCAATCATCCAATATGATAATATCAGAGGTATAATTACCGGATTTTGATTAGTTATTCTTTGTACACTGAAATAAGTCGTTTAACCAGCATCGTTTGTCTGCCGGGCTTCCAGCCTGTTTCCTGTTAAGGCCGTATAATCTCCCCCGATTAAACGGAACTGCATGTTAAACCCTTTGAAACCGTATCCCGGCAAGGCCCATAAGCCTGTCATGCTGTTTTCTGCGTGTGAGCGTGAAATAACAGTGGTGCCTTTTTAGCCAAAACCTGATTCGATCAGGTTGACCCGCAAGTATAATACGAAGTAATCAGAGCCGCGGTTTGCAGATAATCTCATGTACTTTCATATCGAAGAACCGGTTGGAATTTACCGCGGTCAGGACCACCGCGGTGTCCGCCCCTCTGACGCTGCCCGAACCGGCAATTGAAATGACCGGCTCACCGCTGCGCACCAATCCGGCGTCCACCGCCTGGAGGGCGATTTCACATACCACTTTCATCCCCTGTCCGAAAATACGCAGCGTGTTGGCAATAATATCTCCATAGTCATGCAGGTGAAAATTCTGGTTGGGGGTCCGCGCCACTTCGGAAAAAGCCGGTGCCGAAGTTACGATTTTAGCTCCGGCCTGTTCCACCAGTTTTACTTTATCATCCGGAAACAACTGGACATTAGCTTCCCAGTACCCCGTCGCAATTCTGACAACAATCACGGTGTACCCTTTAAAATATTGAGCCGCTTTCACGCCGGTATCGCCCCGGGTAGAAGCCACAATAATAGTCTTGATACCCAGTTCATCTGCTCTTTGTTTGGATAAAATCAGAGTTTCAGCCGTATTTTCATTAGCCAGTTTTTCGAAATAAACGGTTTTGTTCTCCATTCTAACAACCTCGATAAAATATTCTCTCAGAAAACATTCTGAAGCCAGTTGATGCGGTTGGGAAGACCTTTCGAACCTTTTTGTATTTCGGTCCGGTCGTTTAAACGGGATTAAGTTTAAGCCGCCGGCTGACGGTGGTCCAGACAAGCTGAAATATTTTGGCTTTGGGCAATGTTGCATCAATAACGGTCCAGCGCCGGGGTTCCCGGGCCGCCATCTCAAGAAATCCCTGCCGCACTCTTTGATGAAACTGGATTTGCTCATTTTCAAAGCGGTCGTTAGTTCCGCCCTTTTTCCGGGCCAGACCAGTTTCAGGTGCAATATCCAGTAAAAATGTAAGGTCAGGTTTAAGCCCGCCGGCAGCCAGCCGGTTCAATTTCTCCACGTTCTGGATATTCAGCCCGCGGCCGTAGCATTGATAGGCTACTGTTGAATCAGTAAAGCGGTCGCAGACAACTATCTGTCCGCTCTTCAGCCCGGGCCCAACTATCTCGCTGACCAGTTGGCTGCGAGAGGCATTAAAAAGAATGGATTCAGTGAGGGGCGAAATGGGGACATTGATTGATTTTTTCAAAATCTTGCGAATCTGTTCACCCAGCGCAGTCCCGCCGGGTTCGCGGATTAGAATTACAGGCAGGTCCATTTTTACCAGTTTTTTATGCAGGGCGCGGGTTTGCGTACTCTTTCCACAGCCTTCTCCACCCTCGAAGGTAATAAAAAAAGACATTATATATTACTGCCTTTTTTAAAAATCCTGACTCGCCGGTTAGGGTCGCGGCCGGTGCTGTCGGAGGGTAATTCACATTGTTCCGCTACCATATGCTGTAAACGACGGATATAGGCACTCTGGGGATTTAGTTCCACTACTTCATCGCCTTCCTTGATTTGTTCCACCGCCAGATGAGCTTCCTCAACTGCCTCTGCAACCGGGTCCGTTTTAGTCTCCGGACGGCGTGCATCCGGGTAAATAGTATTCAGAAGCTGGCGAATCTGATTGGGTGTATTACTTTTTAAAACGTAAACCGGCAGGTTGGAGGCTTCAGCATCCAGCATCTTTTGAGGCCGGTTGCGATAATAAGCCTTGGAAGTGATAAAGAAATTGGCCGAACTGGCGTTATTTACTATATCCAGGTTGATATGCATATCATGCGCCATTTGCTCCAGGCGTGCGCGGTTTACACCGAAAAGATAAAGGCGGGGATTCTTTTCCTCTCGTATTTTTTTCCCTTTGGCAGGCTTTTTTTCAGACGAAATCAGGCTGGCAACCTCTGGCGCTTTCATCACGGTCTGAATTTCACCTTTTTCGTCGAGCCAGCGCTCTTCAGTCTGCTCAGGCTGCCCGCGTAAAAGGCGGTCAACAGCCTCTCCAACATCCTTGTGAATTGCCACCCGCGTGCGTTCCTGGATTTCTACCACGATACCAAAGGTGGGAGGAGCCGTCCTTTCCAGTATGGATTTTTGCGTGCCGCGGCGTTTAGCCTCTTCATCGCTGATGGTCACAGTCTGAATTCCGCCAATTAAATCGGAAAGGGTGGGATTAACTATCAGATTTTCCAGTGTATTGCCGTGAGCCGTTCCCACCAGTTGCACGCCTCTTTCAGCGATGGTGCGGGCGGCCCGAGCTTCCAGTTCGGTGCCAATTTCATCAATCACGATCACTTGCGGCATATGATTTTCTACCGCTTCAATCATGACGGCGTGCTGAAGTGCCGGTGTTGTCACCTGCATTCGGCGGGCATGTCCGATGCCGGAATGCGGGATATCGCCATCTCCCCCAATTTCATTGGAGGAATCAACAATTACCACCCGTTTGCGAGAATCATCCGCCAAAACGCGAGCAATTTCTCTGAGCATGGTGGTCTTGCCTACTCCCGGACGTCCCATCAAAAGAATGCTCTTGCCGGACTCAACCAGGTCCTGAATAATCTTAATAGTTCCAAACACTGCCCGGCCCACCCGGCAGGTCAGGCCGACAACCATACCTTTACGGTTGCGGATAGCCGAGATGCGGTGCAGCGTCCGTTCAATACCCGCCCGGTTATCATCCCCGAACCGGCTAATATGTGAAGTGACATATCCGATGTCCAGTTCTGAAACTTCCTGGGGAATGATCACTATCTCGCGGTTAAAGAAGCGGGCTTCCGGGGAACGACCCAGGTCCATTACCACTTCCACCAGTTCGTCTATATCTTTTTGTTGGCTCAGGGGAACCTTGATATGCTGAGGAAAAATCTCCAGCAGAGCTGAAAGATCGTCGTTTACATTATTCTGCAAAACAGCCTCCGCCGTTTACCAGCCTCGCCTGGCTAACTGTTCTTCCACCGGAATTTGCCGGATATCCAG
>DATIKD010000381.1:0-3419 GCA_035477965.1 Dehalococcoidales bacterium
TCCGCCGGATGTTTCGCTCCAACATGACAAACGACTTGCCTCCCCTCCTCCAGATGCTTCAGCCTCGCCATCCGAGGCATCCAGCATGACAGGGCGGTTGTCATCCTGGAGTCCCGATGCTCCTTTACTACTCATCGGGGCGAAGGATCCGGCGGGGAGGGGTTCGTCTAGGCATGACTCCAGGATTGGCTGCCCCTCCGCCGGATGTTTCGCTGCGCTCCAACATGACAAACGACTTGCCTCCCCTCCTCCAGATGCTTCAGCCTCGCCGTTCGAGGCTTCCAGCATGACATCGGAAAGAGGCTTCCAGGATGACACGAAAAAGAGGCCTCCGGCCTGACCTTTCTCACTCATCTAATGAACTGAATCTGCAACAAGAATTCATTATTTGCAACTATTGACAGGGCGGGTTAATATTACTATTATTAGCTGAAGTTGAGAATGTTCTCAGGCGGTTGGCAATTCAATCTCCAGGTCTGACATTGGCTCGGCAGCTAACAGCCCGGATTTCCATTGAGAGCAAAGCTGTTTTTACAACCACCGGTGATCGGAGGCTGATATGGCAGCGGAACACATAAAACACGACCAATACATCGTTGAATTGGAAGGCACTTATTCTCTCTACCCACAAATTTATGCCCCCTCACATACAGCCCCTGGGCAGAGAGGCTCAAACAACGCCGGTTTTCACTCCGGTTTTTTTTCACCTTACCAAACCCGCCCGCTTCCGGCTGTCTCAAAGGAATGTCTGTACCGGCCTTAAAAATAAACCGGACGCCGGGGCCAACTCCGGTAAGCCAAAAGGAGAACAAAGTGGCCAAATCGAAAAAGTACAGTAAACTCCTTTTCACGGGATTCAAGGAACCTTCCAATTTACCCGGAGTGCTGGATCCTCAGGCTTATTTCCGCGGTGATATGCAAATTCCGGGCGCCGGCATGAACATGGGCTGGCAGGTTTTCTCCAAACCTATTCATCTGGAAAAAGAAGCTCATATTCACGATGCGGATGAATATCTGATCTTCCTGGGGGCTGAACTGCCGGACCTTTTCAGCAGCTTCGATGCTGAAATTGACCTCTGGATGGGGGAGGAAATGGAGAAATGCGTCATCACTAAACCCACCATCGTCTACGTCCCCAAAAATTTTTCGCATACCCCTCTCAATTTTCGTAAATTGAATAAACCGGTACTTTTCAGTGCTCTCTTGCTGGCACCCAGGTTTACAAAAAAAATGGGCAGCCGGCTCTGGGCTTACGATGGCCCCAATAATCCATTGCCCAAAAACTTTTTTAAGTCGGACTAAACAGTGAGCGATTAGTTCCGGACTGGCAGGTGCAAATTACAGTCCGGCCCAGATTACGCAAGGAGGACAAAATGGCTGGCCATTTGGCGCTTATTATAGCCAATCAACCTGACCCCGCCAGGGAAACCGAGTACAACCGCTGGTACAATGAAAGACATATTCCCATGATGTTTGCCTTCAAAGGCATGAAAAAGGCCGCCCGCTACCGCCTGGCCGGAGAGAGCCCGGGGTGTTCCCAATATCTGGCGGTTTATGAATTTGATAGCTCTGAAGACCTGAAGGCTTTTTTCCAGAGTCCTGAGTTTTCGGCGGCGGTCAAGGACTTCGATGAAAAATGGAAAGACGGCGGCTTTGAAAGAAAATGGGGAGCTTCTTATGAACTGATTCAGAGCTGGGAAAAATAGTAAAATAGAGCCGCAGGAGAGAGTAAATGATAAAATCTATTGCATTAGCTTACCGCAAAGCAGGCATGAGCCATGAAGAGTTCGTCAATTACTGGAAAAATGTGCACGCCCCGCTGGCTAAAGCCATTCCGGGAATGCGCAAGTATGTTCAGAACTATATCCTGCCGGTCCCCGGACGAGAGGACGAGGCCGATGGCATTGTGGAAATGTGGTGGGATGATATTGAGTCCTACCAAAAATTTCTGGCCTGGGTACAGACCGAGGCCGGCAGAGAATTGAGAGAAGACGGCGATAAATTTTCGGACATGCGCAAAGGCAGGATGTGGCTGGCCGAAGAATATATTGTCGTTGATAACACAAGAAAAAAATGAGGTATCGTAATGACTGAATCACGCTACAAAGATAATATTATCAAAGCCCCCATGATGAAATCCGTGGTGTTCCCTCAAATATCGCACACCCAGGCTTTTTTGTTCGGCGGTGAACACTTTAAAAAATTGGGAGGCACCAGTTTCACCATGAACTGGTCTTACCTGACCCGGCCTTTCGTCATGGTGGATGAAAAACACACTCATGATTATGACCAGGTGATTTGTTTTTTAGGCGGGGACCCGGAGGATATCACCCAGTTCGGAGCTGAAATCGAAATGTGCTTCGGGATGGAAGAGGAAAAACAGTTAATCAATTTTCCCGCCTTTATTTTTGTGCCCAAAGGGCTGGTGCACGGGCCTTTGATTATCCGCAAGGTTGATCAACCCATTATGTATATGGATTTCACCCAGACTCCTTTTTATCATAAATCCAATGTTTCCGGCAATCCTTCGAAGTTTTAACTGAAAAAATATAAGACAAGGAGTAACGTCATGGCTAAAAAACTCAAGTATCAACAGTATCTTTTCAGCGATTTCAGGGAAGATTCCAATTTACCGGCAGTGACCGGGCCGCAGGCTTATTTCCGGGGAGCGCGCCAGATTCCGGGCGCCAATATGAATATGGGCTGGCAGTTATTTGTTAAACCCATGGAACTTGAGAAAGAACCGCACACCCACAGTGCGGATGAATACTTGATTTTCCTGGGGGGCTCTCTCCCGGACCTGTTCAGCAGTTTTGATGCTGAAATCGACCTTTTCATGGGGCCTGAACTGGAGAAATACGTCATCACCAAACCCACCATTGTCTATGTGCCCAAAGATTTTTCGCATACCCCTTTGAATTTCAGGGTTGTGCGCAAGCCGGTCCTGTTTTCCGCACTCCTGCTGACTCCGGTTTTTGAAAAAACCATGGGCGGCAAATATTTTGAGTATCAGGGTCCGGGCTTTGGCGGCGCCCCCAAGGTAATCCAAATTTAAAAATTTTGCCGTAATAAATCACTCTTGTCCAGGAATAAAACACCGTAACGAGCCATGGTTATGACTGATTATAATAAACTGTCATGCCGGATGACTCGAATGGCGAGGCTGAAGCAACTGGATTCCCTCCGTCGTTGTCATCCTGGAAGCCTCGAATGGCGAGGCTGAAGGATCCGGAGGGGGGAGTCAGCAGTTTATCATACCGGAGGCACCTTTCGTTGTCATCCTGGAAGCCTCGATTGGCGAGGCTGAAGGATCCGGAGGAGGGGAGTCAGCAGTTTATCATACCGGAGGCACCTTTCGTTGTCATCCTGGAAGCCTCGAATGGCGAGGCTGAAGGATCCGGAGGGGGGAGTCAGCAGTT
>DATIKD010000382.1:0-1850 GCA_035477965.1 Dehalococcoidales bacterium
TTATCCTGTAAACCAGCGATCTGATTTTCCAGCAGGGATTTGTTATTTTCCTGTTCTCTGGCCAGTTCTCTGGCCAGTTCTTCCAGTTCATCATAAAAAGATAGCTGCAGAATATTGGCCAGTACCTGTTTGCGCTCAGCAGGGCGTCTTTTGGTAAATTCATCAGACCGGCCCTGCCGGATGAAGGCGCTGTTAATAAAAGTTTCATAATCCATATGCAAAAGCTGAATAATTTTTTGCTGAGTTTGTGTGACAGAATCGCCGGAAAGTACCCTGTTTCCTTCAGGGGTAACCGCCTGCAACTGGAGTTCGGTCTTGCCTGAAGCCCGGGCAGTTTTAGGCCTGGTGTGTGTTCTTATAATGCGGTATTTCTGGTTATTCACCGAGAATTCAAAGTCAACCAGAACTTCATTTTGTCCCGCATAAACCAGTTCGCTGTCACTGCCCGCCCTGGACTGTCCCCACAGAGCCCAGGTCAGGGCATCAATCAGAGCCGATTTGCCGTTGCCGTTGTTGCCGCTGATGCAGGCCGTGTGGATGCTCTCAAAACTCAGAGATTGGACATCTCGGTAGCTCATGAAATTTTGCAGTTTTATTTTTACAGGAATCATGCCGCCAGTCTCATAAAAGGTATCATATTTCCTCTATTTTAGCATAATCCCGGCAAGAAAAAGGCGTGGATGTATATTTGAGTTTCCCAGATTGTGGATTTTGGCATCAAAATTGCAGGGTATCAAAGATTATTTTATACGAATGCCTGGTTTAGAGCCGCAGGCGACCCTAACTTTACATAAACATAAGAAAAACGACCCAAATTCTGCCTTTCGGGGGATTATCATCTTTTTAAAAAAAAGTATATAATAGGCTATGACAAACATATCCGGGCACAGTCAATATCGGCTCTGCCTGGAATAGTCCCGGGGGCAAGAAGCCGAAAATCAGCACTTCAACTATTATATATCCGGTGGTGCATTACAATTTGTTATGAAGCCCGTGTGGGCATTCAAAATATTATTAATTAGTTAAGGAGAGAAATGGGAACTGCTATTGATTTTAAGAAGCAAATGAGTGAGATTGTCTACATCAATCTGCCGGGGCCGGCTGATCCTACTCCCGGAATGAGTGGGGGAGAACTTCTGCATGGTTTTCTGGCCGAATTGAAAAAGATGAACACTCCTGAAGCCAAAAGGTGGTTTGATGAACTGTGTGCCAAATGGAACGTGGTTTACAGAGAAGGTAAAGCCTGATTTAAAACTAAAACGGAAAAACAAAAATGAAAAAGAAGATAGCAGCCATTGATATCGGTACGACTAAGGTCTGTACCATCATGGGTGTACTGGATAGCACTACCGGTTTGAGGGTTCTGGGAGTGGGAGTGGCGCCTTCACGCGGCATCGAAAAAGCCCTGGTGGCAGATGCCTCCCGGGCCAAGGAATCAATTCGCGAATCTATCCGCAAAGCCGAAACTATGGCAGGTTACAAGCTGGACTCGGCTTATATTGGCGTAACCGGACGTCACATCACCTCTTTAAACAATACCGGTACCATTGCCATCACGCGTCCGGATATGCAGGTGCGGGCTGATGATCTGAAGCGTTGTCTGGATGTGGCTCTAAACGTGAAAATCGGCCCCGAACAAAAAATCCTGCATGTGATTCCGCGCGCTTACCGTCTGGACGGGCATGTTGTAAAGAATCCGGTAGGAATGAACGGCGCTGAGCTGGAGGCTGAAGTCCATATTATTCTGGCCGCCACTTCCTCGGTCCAGAATCTGACCAGAGTGGTGAAGAGTTTAGGTATCAGCATTGAAGACCTGGTACTGGAACCGCTGGCCAGCGCTGAAGCCTCAC
>DATIKD010000383.1:0-4026 GCA_035477965.1 Dehalococcoidales bacterium
TGATACAGATATGCCCCCTGAGGATTTCTTTGGCTTTTATAATGTCCGTAGTACCATCCAGTTCGATGACACATTTCCCCGCCGGAAATTCTTTAAAATAGGGTAAATTAATAATCCAGTTTGTATCACAGTGCAGGTTGACATAAAGACCTTGCGTGGAAAAGGCATTAACCATCTTTTTCAAAGAAGGGAAAATGAATTTTTCAAAAATTCTGAGGTTGTAAAAGGTACCTGAACCGCGTGTCAGCAGGATATGTGCCCAGGGGATTTCCATAGCCCTGGCATCTGCTATAGCATTTTGAACCAGGTCATCTACCATGGCATTTATAACAGCCAGAATTTTATCCGGCTGCCGGTGCATCTCAATAGTAAATTTGGGCAGTGTCCGTCCCAGAGATAGAATCACTTCCGGATTCATCACGGTAGCGCCCATATGTACAGGGACGCCTCTGGCTTTCCACCATTGCACGTCTTCCATGTATTTGGCTAAAGCTTTTTTCTGGTTGTCATCCAGTTGATTAATGGACATTCCGGTGAGTCTGGGATACAATTCCTGACAAAAACCGTTCCAACCCAGATTAATTATCTTATCATAGTCATCTGCTAGCAGGGATTCACGCTCGGCTTGCAATGTGCTCTCGGACCCCTGCGGGACAGAGTTAATGCGTATATCGCAGCAACTTTTCCAACTGCTGAAAGGGAAGCCGGTCCCCGCATGCCACTGAATATCATAGCCTCCCAAATCATCAAAAATTTGGTGGAAGGTGTTCAGAATCAGCGGCTGGCAGGCAGGATCAAAGCGCTGTTGGTGGGTAATCCCTTTTTGCCTCAGAGCGAATTCATCAAACATGGATGATACTGGCACTCTGTCGGGAATGTCCAGTTTCACAGCGGTCATGAATCGTTCTTCCCGTGTCAGAGTTTCTTTTATCATGGTTTTAATCCTGATACGGCCATTTTGCACCATTCCAATCCCTGAATGGCATCGGTACAAAACGCGTCGGCACCGCAGTAACGGCAGGCTAAATCGCTCACCGCTCCACCGCCAATGATAATTTTTACTCTTTCTCGCAGTCCGGCTGAATCAACTGCCTGAACAGTGGTTTTCATCGAATCAAATGAAGGAGTTATCAAGCCGGATAAACCCAGTAACCCGGCCCCGGTTTCTTTTAGTTTCTGCACAAAGGCTTCAGGCTGGACATTGATACCCAGGTCATGGACCTTAAAACCAGAAGCTTTTAAAAGGACTACTGCAATGTCTTTTCCCAGGTTATGGATATCACCTTTAACAGTTCCAATCACCATAGCAGGCTGGTTTTCAGAGGCGGGATTGCCGTTAAGCCGGGGTTGGAGATGTTTCATACAACGCTCAAACAAGTCTCCGGCCAGAATCAGGTCACTGATGAAGATATTGCCGCTGCGGCACTGTTCACTAAAAAAATCCATGCCGGTCTGCAATTCTTTAACCACTGCCAGCGGGTCCAGTCCAGCGGCGATTTTTAGGCTAACTAATCTCAGGGCGGACTCATCATCCAGTGCAGCAAAAGCCCGGGCCAAATCAAAATCTGTCATGCTGGGATCTGCCTTTGAATTCTGTAGGCTGTTATTCCACCCGAGATATTTCTGACCTTAAAGCCGTTTTGATACAGGATGCGAGTGGCGTAGTAAGAGCGTTGCCCAACACCGCAATAGACTGCCAGTTCCTTTTCGCTCGGTAGTTCATTAAGTCTTTTACGTAAATTCCCCAGAGGTATATTGACTGCCCCTTCCACATGTCCGAAGGCAAATTCAGCCGGTTCGCGTACATCCACAATGTAGAGGTCGGATTTAACCAGGCTCTGCCAATGAGTCAGAGGACTGTCACCTCTTAAGGTATTGGCGGCAATCATACCGGCTAAATTGACCGGGTCTTTAGCCGCTCCAAACTGCGGAGCATAACACAATTCGGCTTCCTCCAGGTCGTAAACTGTTCCGCCTTTCTGGATGGCCAAAGAAATGACATCAATGCGTTTATCCACTCCCTCCTCACCCACAGCCTGGGCTCCCAGGATTTTACCGTCGATAGGAGAGAAAAGCAGCTTCATGGATAACTGTTTAGCGCCGGGAAAGTAACCGGCGTGGTGGCCGGGGAAGAGGTACACTTTTTCATAATCCACATTCAGGTTTTTAAGTAGTTTTTCAGTCTGGCCGGTAGAGGCTACTGTTAAACCCAGAACCTCACAGACCATTGTCCCCTGAGTGCCGCGGAACCTGGCTTCACGACCGGCGATGACATCCGCGGCGATGCGCCCCTGCCGGCTGGCTGGTCCAGCCAGAGGGGTTAAACACCACTCACCAGTGATGAAATCTCGGAATTCAATCGCATCTCCCACTGCCCAGATATGACTATCACTGGTTTGCAGCCTGTCCGTAACTCGAATACCTCCCAGTTCACCGATTTGCAAACCCGCCGCTCTGGCCAGGCTGACTTCCGGCAGGACTCCGGTGGCTAAAATGACCAGATCGCATTCCAGCACATGCCCTGAGCGTGTGTGCACGCTAAGATTATTGCCTGTATTATTAATAGCGAAGCGCGTAACTGTTTCTCCCAGGTGCAGACTAACCCCCTTTGAGTTCAAACGCTCCTGCAAGCGCATGGCTATATCCGGGTCCAGATTGGGCATTACCTGGGGCAGCATTTCGATCAAGGAAACTTCCAGCCCTAATTTCACCAGGTTTTCCACGGTTTCCAGTCCGATGAAACCGGCGCCTATTACGGCTGCTTTTTTAACTTTTTTAAGAACCAGCCACTCCTTGATTTTACGGCTATCGCCAATAGTTCTTAAAGTGAAAATACCCGAAAGGTCAATGCCCGGGATAAGGGGGAGGTTGGCGGACGACCCGGGAGAAAGAACTAAGGCTGTGTATTTTTCGCGTGAAATCTGACCGCTCTCCAGATTTTTAACCTCCAATACTCGATTAGCACGATCAATTGAGATGACTTCATGGTGCAAACGAACCTGAATGTTGAATCGATTGGCAAAAAGTTGAGGCGTGGCTATCAGTAAGTCTTTTTCTTCAGCAATCACCTGACCGACAAAGTAAGGTAGTCCGCAACTGGCAAAAGAGACAAAAGGCCCTTTATCAAAAATGATTATCTCAGCTTTTTCATTGACTCTTCTCAGGCGGGCGGCGCAGGAAGCCCCTCCGGCTACACCTCCGACTATCAATATGCGCTCTGTGATTTCCGCCATATTTACCACTCCGCTTTTATTGTAACGATGGGTTTGTTTTATTGGTCAATTTCTTTTCTCAAGTCTTCCATCATCTTCTTAACTTTCTTGCGGTGCTCATCTCCGCCCGGGCCGGGTGTCGCTGGACGCAAGCCTCTTTCCACCCCCATTTCTTTCAGGTTATTGAGCATTGCGGAAATTTTGGTCCAGGGTACTGAAATGATAAAGATCCCGGGTGGGAAAATATTTAGGGCTTGCATGCCCAGACCTAACCCGGTGACTACAAAATTCATTTTTCCGCTGACTACCGGATAGTTAAAAATCCAGGCGCACATGCAGACCGGCGTGAATTTGGAGGTAATGGGTTCACCGGTGGAATAATTGACTGATCTGAGAAGTGTCTGAGCTTGCGTTACATTGGCCATCATCACCAGAACATCAGGATCGAAAGGCATTTTATCAGCGGAGGCAAAGGCCACGGAATGTACCGAGCCTTTTTTCATGTACGGCAGGTAATTATACATCTCGCGGCAGGCCCGCTCTTCTTGAAAGAGCTTTTCTTTACCTCCGAACAGACCGCTGACCAGGATAGGTTCAGGCTCTTCGTATCCCAGCAGCATGGGTTCCACGCAGGCGAAGTCGCCCTGGGTGACGTAAAACGGCTCGCTGGTCTGGGCTTCTTTGAGCATCTCGCACATATTCAGCGTTTTGCTTAGATGCGCTAAGTTTTGAGGACGGGTGGCGGTGAATTTGACTCCAACCGGTTTTCTTTCCAGTCCGATATTATCCAGGATGGCAAAATCTTTAGATGACA
>DATIKD010000384.1:0-2615 GCA_035477965.1 Dehalococcoidales bacterium
AATGGTTCCCAGCCCAAAATAATGGTCAGGATGGGCATGTGTCACGTAGATGGCTTTCAGAATCTTGCCGGTTTCCAGAATTTCAGCTATGACGCGGTGGGCATTGGATAAGGTCCATTGAGCATCGATCAATACCGCATCAGTCCGCCCCATCACTATCAGAGAAGCTACCTCAAATCCTTTTTCATCGCTGAAAACAGTTTTAGTGGATAGTGCATCCGGTCCATGGTTGTTAAACCTTACTTCCAAAGTCCTGTCCTCCAGATAATTTTTATCTAAGTTTAGCAGTCCATACACAAAATCACAATCTCCAATATTCTTTATCCAATAACCATCGGGGACTGAGAAAAGTTCAGTGCAAATACTCAGGTTCTTACCCTCAAGGCGGAGTGTAGTTGAAGCTTCTTAAGAAGGGGAAGAAAGTTATATAAACCATAACACTGCCTCTTAAAGGCCCCCATTCGCTCCGGATTCTTCGCCCCGATCAGGTGAAAAGACCTTCTCTGAATTTTGGAAAAGCAACAACGAGTTGACGGCCAACATATATCGGGCTTAATATTTAGCTAACAATTGTCGGCTATTATAATCAGGGTTATTGGCAGCCTTGAACAGGGCAATAATGAGGTGGGTATTGGATGGCCTGAATAACCGGATCCGGTTCCCCCGTAAAACTCTGCTTGCGCTTTGCGGATTGTTAGTTTGCCTTTGTCTGGTGCTTTCCGGATGCGGAAATGCATACTCGGGTCAGGCTGATGAAAAAGATGCTGGGCCTTTTTACCTTAATCGTGTGGCTCAAGTAAAAATCCTGATGCCTGCCGCTGACTGGCAAAATCTGGTGAATAATGCCAGGGCTGAACAATATATCAAAGCCGATTTATGGTTTGACGGTCAGTTAGTCCCTGACGTAGCAGTTAGGCCCAAAGGCAATTCGTCTTTGATGATGGCGGCCGCTAGCCGCACTGCACGCTTGAGTTTAAAGGTTGACCTGAATTTTTTTAACGACGCTCGCAACTTGAAGGGTGTAAAAAAACTAAATTTCAATAATGGTTTCAGCGATCCTACTCTTATTCGCGAGGCTCTGTCATACGAATTATTCAAGAAGATGGGTATTCCTGCACCTCGCTATTCGTTCGTTGATCTCTGGGTTAACGATGTCCATCTGGGTGTATACACTATGGTAGAGCAAGTCGACAAAGCTTTTTTAGCCAGGCATTTCAAGAATAACAATGGTAACCTTTATAAGCCGGAGATGCCGGGAGGCGATTTGCGTTGGACGGAAGCGGACATTTTATCCCAGAATAAACCTTCCACTGATAGTTCCGGTATTGAAGATATCAATCTGGGCGGCGGCAAATTCTCGGACATTTTGCAATTAATGGAGGATGCCAGTGCTCCTCAGCCGGCGGTAACGCCATCACCCGCTTTACCCGGCAGGGTTCCGGCATTACAGGGCGGGCAATTCGCCAACCCGGTGATGCGGGTTCAAAAAAACCTGCTGGAAAGCATGGGGCTGAAGACTAATGAAAATTCTAAAAACCATAAAGCCCTACTCCGTTTTCTGGAAATTTTGAATAATGAGCCCATCGAAACCTTTCAACGGGAGATAGAAAAGGTACTGGACGTAGACGAGGCGCTGAAATATTTTGCAGTTTCCACCGTTCTGGTGCATCTGGATAACTATAACGGCCAGTTCGCCCATAACTATTATCTCTATGAAATGGATGGTAAATTCAGTATTTTACCCTGGGATCTGAACATGTCTTTCGGCGGATTTACGAATGATCTGGACCGTCAGCGTATAATCAATTTTTACGTTGATGAACCGACGGCCGGAGTGACCGCAGCACGTCCTCTTATAGCCAGACTGCTGGCTGTGCCTGCCTATCTGGAGCGGTATCACGGGTATCTTGATCAGTTGATAACCGGCCCATTTTCTCCGGCTGCGATGAATGACAGGATCGATGCAATGGCTAACCTCATCCGTCCCTATGTCCAAAATGACCGCTTAAAGTTTTTCTCCACAGCCGATTTCGAAAGGGGCTTGAAAGAAGATCTTGCGGCGGTTGTTCGCTGGCCCGGGATGGGGTCAACTATCGGACTAAAAGTCTTTGTATCGCAGCGGAATGAATCAATCAAAAACCAACTGGCAGGGATACTGCCCAGCAAATCAACGGATGGCACCGGCAATGGCAGCCGCGGAATGCGTATTCCTCTTAATCAGGGGCTGCCCGGGCAGGGGATACAGAGGCCAGCGGGGCAGTAAGAATCTCAGAAGGGTTATCCTCCGGAATGAAGGCTACTTCAATGGTTAATAATTCCACTAAAGTCTTTTTTAGATTCCGCAAAGTTTTTTATGCCTGCATGGTTTCTGGAAAAAATAAACCGCTTGATTGAAATGGGAAAAAGGAAAATAGCGGAAGAACTAATTATATCAAGATACATCAATGTCATTACTGATATTTTAAATACTTATTCACAATTAATATTCCAGTTTGGGATATTTTTCAATCTCGATTTAGATAAATCCGGTACTTTTTATTCTTCGTTTAACTCAATTTGCAAAAACAATCGATTAGGACTATAATAATTTCAATTTGTTGCGATTTGATTGCTCA
>DATIKD010000385.1:0-4223 GCA_035477965.1 Dehalococcoidales bacterium
AAGGATCCAGCGGGGATGGGCCTTTACGAGGCCGGAATGTAGACGATTCCTCCCCCCCCGGATGCTTCAGCCTCGCCAATCGAGGCTTCCAGCATGACAGTGCGGTTGTCATCCTGGAGTCCCGATGCTCCTTTACTACTCATCGGGGCGAAGGATCCGGCGGGGATGGGCCTTTACGAGGCCGGAATGTAGACGATTCCTCCCCTCCTCCAGATGCTTCAGCCTCGCCATTCGAGGCCTCCGGCATGACGGTTTTCTATAATAACCAAACTTAACCCGGGCTCGTTACGGAGTTTGATGTTGGACAAGAGCGTAAATATTTATCAACCGGCCAGTTTTTTGGACTCCTCAGTTAACTCGTACTTGCGCGGTCCGCGGCTGGATTTTTCAGAATTGACTCCGTATTTTTCTAAAAAGGGAGCGATTTGTTTTAGAAATTGTGTGCCGAATAAAGCACTGTCAGTTTTGTTCAGCGCATGATCAGGGAATTGCTGCTTAATAATAGCTTTACAGTTGATACTCCTGAATGTCCCGATGGGTAGTTTCCGGATAATAGCCAGGGCGATTTCTTCATCCGCACTGAGGGGTTGCTGTGGCGGCGCCCCATTGGCAGGCGCCGGCTCAGTAATAACCGGAATAATCTCCGATTTCGGAGTAATCTCCGCTTTAGCCACCTCGGGCGAATTCCTGACCACGTGTTTGTATTCTGAAGGAAAGAAATCGGTCAATAACTGAGAGCGTGTGTCAATCCTATCGGTCATAAACCATTTAAACAAAATATCCTGGTTTTCAGAAATACGTTTTTCCTGCTTTAAGGCAGTGAATAGTGTGACGTAGTCACTATCATCACTCAAAACAGCGATGTGGCGCGTTCGCTTTAGCAGGACGTCAGCCATTGCATCCAGCGCCAGCGCCAGGTCAGCCGAATTTTTGGAGCCATAGGATGTGTAGTGCTGGACCCCTTTACACTGAATATCGAGCGCAGGAAAATGATGGTTGGCCCAAATTTTCCACAGTTCGGTCTGATCTGCTTTAACATAGAATTTGATCATACCCGGTGCCGGAAAATTGACCGGCCAGTTTTTGATCGCGGATATTATTAATAGTTTAGCGGTCTCCTGCAAGTTTTCGACATCGATATATAGTATCGATTTCTCCATTCTCATTTGCTCCTTAATGTGATATGTTTTTCTCAATCCGTTTTTTCGGATCAGATTCCAGAATCTTATTTAGCCCGCAATTTCTAATTTTAATTTCTTGAAAGCCATACCAACTCTTCCGGCAGACAGCTATACAACTTTCACTATCACAACAATACTAAACTTATTGCTTATGGGTTTATTGTACGGCTTTTCCACTCCGACAACAATAATCAGTGGACATTAAACAAAAAAGGTAATAAAAAATACAGGTTGCGCCTTTCTCCAAACAGCGGTTAAAATAAAATGATGGCTGAAGATTTAAACACTAACAATTTTTATCCGCCGCCGGTCAGTAATATTGAGGCCTCAATTCAGCATTTTAAAAATGGAGTAATTGCAGGCCGTCACTGGTTTACCGTCCTTCTGGAAACCATTGCTCTCTGGACGGATGAAACGGAAACTGTCAACGGACAAACTTATCGCTATCTGATCGAAGGTGAAGCATTCGACTGGCTATTGCTGGCTCAGCGGCTTTTCGATACCGTACCTGGAATCATTCCGGAAAATGAGAAAGACGCTCTGCTTTTCCTGGGAAAACCGCCCGAAGTCCTTTCGGCTGATGATACCCGGAATCTGATGGGTGCGGCTAAATATCACAGGTATTTGAATTATTTTTATGGTGTTACGGTTGAAGAAGCCCTGGTTCAGTCGGTGCGTGAAGAAGTCCGCAAAGAACGGCGGGCTAACGCCTGGCCGCGCAAAGAGGGAGAGGAAGAAGAAGCTTTTTCCAAAATCTACGGTGAGAACATGACATTAATGTTAAAAACTTTCCGTAAGGAAAAACGCTATCATCAAACTGCTGCCAGCAATCTGACGCAAATTAAAGAATTCACATACTGGTGTTTCAAATACCGGGTAAAATTCTGTGAGAAAGCCAAGGTAGCCAGCGATACGATGAAGGGCCTGGAGTGGCTGCGTAAAAACGGCTACAACTGCTAATGCCCTTAAATGGCATCTTACACATGTTCAACTCATTTATTTTTCGAATAAGTTGTAGTGACCTTCGAACCTGAGGCTTTTTGGAGCCTTAATAGTCAATCCCCGGTACAGGAAAGCGGCCGCATAAATCCATAACTTCTTCTTTAATCTGCTTTTTGATATTCTGGTCGCCGATGTTGGAAATGACTTTAACAATCCAGGCCGCAATTTGTTTCATCTCGGCAGGTCCAAACCCGCGGGAAGTGGCAGCCGGAGTTCCGAAACGCAATCCGCTGGTAATTTTTGGCGGACGGGTATCAAACGGAACAGCATTGCGGTTAGCCACAATATTAACTTCCTCCAACGCCAGTTGGGCGTCCAACCCGCTTACGCCGGTACGTGTTAAATCGGCCAGCATTAAATGGTTATCCGTTCCACCGGAAACCAGGCGTATACCTTCCTTTTCCAACTCTGAAGCCAGCACCATAGCATTATTGATCACTGCCAGTTGATATTTTAAGAAATCCGGCTGCAGAGCTTCTTTAAAGCAAACCGCCTTGGCGGCGACGATGTGCATCAAGGGGCCGCCCTGAACCCGCGGAAAAACGGAGGCATCGATCTTATGAGCGTATTCGTTGCGGCCCAAAATGAAACCTGAGCGCGGACCCCGCAAGGACTTATGAGTTGTACTGGTAACCAGGTCAGAATAAGGGACAGGGCTGGGATGTACCCCTGCCGCCACCAGGCCGGCAATATGAGCCATGTCCGTCACCACTTTGGCCCCAACCTGATCAGCTATTTTGCGGAATCTTTCAAAATCGATGATGCGGGGATAGGCGCTGGCGCCCGTAAAAATCAACCTGGGATTATGCTTTAAAGCCAATTTTTCCACCTGGTCATAATCAATCCTTTCAGTTTGAGGATTCAATCCATAATGGACATAGTTGTAAAACCGGCCGGAAAAATTGGCGGGTGATCCGTGAGTTAAATGGCCGCCGTGGGCCAGGCTCATGCCCATCACCGTGTCCCCCGGATTAATCAGGGCAAAATATACCGCCATATTGGCCTGGGCGCCGCTGTGAGGTTGTACATTGACAAATTCGGCATGGAATAACTGTTTAGCCCGCTCTATGGCAACGCATTCCACAGAATCCATGTTCTCACAGCCGCCGTAATAACGCTGGCCCGGATAACCTTCCGAATATTTGTTAGCTAAAACCGAAGCCTGTACTTCCATTACAGCTTTGCTGGTGTAATTTTCCGAAGCAATCAGGCAGATAGTTTCTTTCTGACGTTTGATTTCTTTCTGAACAGCCTCGTATATCTCTTTGTCCTGAAGTAATAAGGAACTCATGAATATCTCCTTTCGAACCTCCTGTATTATGCCAGGTAGAGAGGGGTGGTAAAATTTTGATACTAAAATCGTCTGTATTCACGCCTGCGGAAATAGTATCCGACTGCGGCTCCCAGCACAATGCCGCCCAGATGAGCTTGCCAGGACACGCCCGGTATAAAGGACACGATTAAGAACCCCACCAGAATAGCCACCCAGAGCGGCATCGGGACCGGAATAGGGAAAGCTACCACTCTGGCATTGGGACGCATTACGAGCAACAACCCACCCAGTGCATATACTGCGCCGGAGGCGCCTACCAGTATAGTATACGGATTACCTAGAAGCATACTGAAAAAATAAAAGAACAGGCCGCCCATTATTCCACCCGCAAAATAAGTGATCAGGAATGCCGTTTCACCCACCAGTGCTTTTGCAAAAGTGCCGAAAAAGTAAAGGGTGAACATATTAGGTAGAATATGGAACAGACCGGCATGCACAAACATATAGGTAAAAAGTGTCCAGGGTTCGCGGTCCAAACCGGCAGACTGCAGTCCAAACCGGGCATATATAACATTTTCATCTATCAAGGTGGCCAGGAATATCATCAGGTTGACAGCTAGTATTATCCAGATTGGGTTTATTCCGGTTCCGCGCGACTTGTAGTGCATATTTTTATCATTCCTGAATGGTTTATTTTGGCTGTATCCTGGCTGAAGTTTTTCACCTTAACTAAACAGGCTAATTATAGCATTTTTAGGGCGCTGGCT
>DATIKD010000386.1:0-3148 GCA_035477965.1 Dehalococcoidales bacterium
GCGGATATGATGGCCGTCAGTACCGGCTCATGGGCTCCGTTCTGGGTCATTAACGGCCCGGAGGCTAAAAATGCGGGCATTAATTCCAGTTTCGGGGCGCTGAATCCAGGAGATATGGCCAACATCACCATTGGGCGAGCCATGGGTTTGATTACCAAGAATCTGCGCGGCATCCGCAAAGGCATTGAAGATATGGGTGTGCTGGGTAATCCCGGCAAGTTCGCTATGGTGGCGGCTGAAAATGAAGAGGACAATCCCTGGGAGCCTCTGCACGTTGAACATGGTTTTAACAAGGAAGACAACACCATCACCCTGACTTTCCCCCAGTGTTATGACCAGATTTACCCTTATGGTACGGATGATATGGGGTTGCTTAAAACTATGCTAATCAATCTGACTCCTTACCGCACTGGTATAACGGCTTTTATTCTGACACCCACTAATGCCAGAGCACTGGCCAAGCGAGGCTGGAATAAAAAGTCTATAAAAGAATACGTAATTAAAAATGCCGCCACACCGCTTGAGAAAGAGGCTTATTTCTTTGGGGCGGCTTTAACATCGCCGGAGAAAATAGCGCAGAATCCGGGTACGATGGTACCCATTATCAAGCCCGGCAATTTGGGCTTGAACATAGTTCAGATTTATGTTTTGGGCGGTATGGGTGCGTGGGTGGGGATTGCAACCGGGGGAGGCGATATTCGTACGGAAAAAGTGGAACTGCCAGGCCGCTGGGGATCCCTGGTGAAAAAATATAAAGATGTTACACCCTCTTATGTCAGATACTAACCATCCACGGTTATTTGAATAAGTTCAGGATAAGTTGTTGGGGGGTGACTGATGTTTGATTATGATGCCGTGATTATTGGCGGCGGGCCGGCCGGATTGACCGCCGCTATTTATCTGGCCCGGGCCAATTTGCGGACTCTCCTGCTGGAAGAGGAAAGCTTTGGCGGTAAAATTAAGAACGTGGAATGGATAGAAAACTATCCGGGGTTTGCGGAGGGAATCTCCGGCCCTCAACTGGCCAACCGCATGGAATCCCAGGCACTGAAATTCGGGCTCAAGACTGAAATTGCCAGTGTAACTGGACTGGAGATTTTTTCGCGGAGCCGCTGGGTAGCCTGTTCTGACGGGCGCGGGTACACTGCCGGGGCAGTCATTATTGCCGGCGGTTCAAAGCCGAGAAAGCTAAATGTACCCGGGGAGGCCGAGTTAACCGGCAAAGGGGTTTTCACTTGCGCCTTTTGTGACGGCGGCCAGTTTGCCGGTAAAGTGGTGGCGGTGGCCGGTGGAGGGGATTCAGGCGTAACTGAGGCTTTGTATATGTCTAAAATTGCCTCCCGCATTTTGCTTTTTGAGGCAATGCCGGCTTTGACTGCCACGGCTGTACTTCAAGACAGAATCAGACAGAACCCTCAAATCAGCTTCCGCTGTGGTGCTCGTATCACATCTGTCAGCGGACAGGGCAAATTGGAGAATATTCAAATTGAAACCTCCGGTGGGTTAAAAGAAACTGTTCAAGTTGACGGACTTCTGGTGCAAATCGGGATGGATGCATCAACTGACTATTTAGGAGATATAATAGAATTAGACTCAAAAAGAATGATAACTGTCAGCTTGCAAATGGAAACCAGCGTCCCAGGAATTTTTGCTGCAGGGGATATCCGGAGCGGCTCCACCGGTCAGGTGGCCGGAGCAGTGGGAGACGGTACCCTGGCTGCTATGTCAGCCATACGCTTTTTACAGTCAAAGGAGTAAAATTGACATCTGGTAAATGGCATTATTATGACGAAAAGGAGAGAAGGACCTTTCAGGACCCGGAAGGAATATTGAATAAAATCGGCCTGAATGAGGATCACACTCTGATTGACATAGGCTGCGGTCAGGGCTTTTTTACCTTACCCGCGGCCCGGATCGTGGGCCCCCGGGGAAAAAATTTTGCCATAGACTCCAATCCTGAAGCTGTGTTGCTTCTCAAAAAGAAAGCCACTGAAGCCGGACTGAATAATATCTTTCTGGCGGTCCAGGAGGCTGAAGCCGGTCCGGTTTGTGACAGGTGTGCCGATTTTGTGTTTTTGGGAATAGTCCTGCATGATTTTCGTGACCCGTTAAAAGTGCTGCAGAATGCCGTGAAAATGTTGAAACCCGGCGGAAAACTGATTAACCTGGACTGGAAAAAAGAAACCATGGACAAAGGGCCTCCGGTTGAGAAGCGCTTCGACGAAATGAAGGCCGTAACACTCATGCTGAAAGCGGGTTTGAACATACAGAAAATGGAGAATTGCGGCCAGTATACTTATCTGATTACGGCTGAACTGGTTTAAGTTTCTTTTGCGGGCGGCCAAACATTCCCGGTAGATTTCCGGTTTTCGTGTTTTGTAAAACAGCTTTCATTATTTTAGTGAATGGACTGCTTCACTCCGATTTTCCGGGCCTGGCCGGTTGCGGGAAATGCCTATTGCCAATCCGGTTTCAGATTGAGTAAATTGTATAATCCGGGTATTTACACCTATCAAGAATAGGTAAAAAGCGCAATCGGGAAGGGTTTTCCTTTAAATTTTACTGAATTCCTGTTAAAATTTTATAGTTTAGCTGAGAGGAAATTACTGGTGAAGACTAAAGCCATCACCTGTCTGGCCATTTTGGCACTGCTGGTAGCAGTGCTTCTTCCCGGCTGCAAGCGGGTCAGCAGTTCTCTGAATGGTTCCGGACTAATTGTTGACCAGGACGTGGAGATAAAAGAGTTCACCAGTATCAACGCCAGGGGTCTTTATAACCTGGTAATCCAGCCTGGCGAAAAGCATAAAGTGACAATCAGCCTGGATGATAACCTTTTTAATCGAATTCAGATCAACCTGGAACGCAAAACCTTGAAATTGGGCCTGGTGGCCCCGGCTACCTTTTTCCCCACCACTTTCAGAGTTACCATCACTATGCCAAACCTGGCAGGATTGAACCTTTCCGGAGGAGCCAAAGCCTTCCTTAAGGGCTTTAACGCGCCGGATGAATTTACCCTTTTTGTCTCGGACAAAGGGCTGGTAGAAGGCTCGCTGGTTGCTGATAATCTGATCTGTGTTCTTTCGGGCGGAAGCAAAGTGATACTGGCGGGGTCAGGCCAGAGGCTGGAGTTGACTTCGTCAGACAGCAG
>DATIKD010000387.1:0-15246 GCA_035477965.1 Dehalococcoidales bacterium
AAATAAAGCCAGAGAGATGGCCTGTTTGACTCCGGCCTGTAAGACAGCCGGTATCACGGCAGTATAGGTGCTGGCCGGTTGACTGCGACTGCAGGCCGGGAGCAGTGGAACCAGGAGAGCTAATACAACCAGGATTGAAACTAAAAAATATTTCTTGGACATTTCATCCCTCACTTCCGGATAGTCCGGCAGACATATTCTGGATTTTATTACAACTAATATAACGCTGCTGATAGGTGAAAGATAGCGTGAAATATTTAAGCCTGTAAACTTCCGCTCCATGAGTCTGCATCAGGCCCAATTTAGCAAAATAGTCAGGGGATTGATAGTCAGGCCCCGAGGGAGAAAAACAGGTGATTCAAGAATTTAACGAAGTTGGGTACCCATTTAAGTGAAGTAAGAAGTGTATGGCCGGCGGTGAATCAGAGTGACTTAATATGTTTATGTCTGAGAGCCAGTTGCAGTAACTGGTGGTCACTGCCCTGCAGACGAGCGTTTGAATCAACCGAAATTCCGAACAGATTCTTCAACCCTTTCTGGCATTCGGATTTGTGGGAGCCAGAGGCCCAGGCCCGGCAGGAAGCAGGCTTAAAAGAATGAATCCGGCATAATTTGAGCTGGCCCACCTCGGAGTCAAACAAAAATACACAGGCTTCACCCACATGCTTGAGTAAAAAACTCTCAACCCCCGGCCAGCGCCGGTCTGTGAAATCAGAAATGAAATTTGGCAGAGTCATACCCAGCCGCCCGGCTATAATAATGGCTTCTTCAGGAGTCAGCCAGGGCTGGAATTGACGGCAGCAGGTTCCACAGCAGATACAGGAGAAATCCAACTTTTACCTTATAAACCTATCGTTTGCGATATTTATGTGGGAAGTAACAATTGAAGCGGCGGAAATGCCCTTAACAAAAGATCTTTAGACTAAAGCTGATTTTTCTTTATTCGGAATGATCTTCACTTTGCGATTGTGCATCAAATCCAGATCCAGGGTATAGCCGCACTGTAAACACTGTTCGTAACGGCCATAATAATCAGCACTGGAATAGATGTTGCCCTTGCATTTTGGGCACTGCTTGCGGGTTAACATTTCCTTTTATTACTCTCCCGATTTGTATTTCGCTGGATTCTCTCCAGTTCAATCTAAATCTTTCAGATATCTGGCGTATTGTGAACTAATTCACATTACGTATTGTATATAATATAGACGAATAAAACTTTTGTCAACGCTCTTATGCGAAAGGCTAAAACGATAAATTCTTTATGTCTTGCGAATTTACATAAACATGTATTACAATATCAGAGAATTCCTATCATGGCATGTTAATCCTCTCCGAAAAGCTGGAGAATACGCAATATTAATTTATTAGTTATGCCGTCAATAGTATTAAAATTATACACATGTGCCATGGAGTTTGACAGTTTGGCTTATTAATCCCACAACAATAAAACGGTCTTTGTTTTATTACGAATGAAGTGTAGAATATATATAATATGAATATTATGAAAATACTGCGTATAACCGGGTATTTAGTCCTGGTTTTGTGTTTGCCCGTTTTACTGCTGTCAGCCAGCCTGGCCTGGGGTTTTAATAGCCATTGGCTATACACTTACGGTTTTGAAAAATACGAAGTCAGTCAGGCCACCGGCCTACCCGAAGCGGAGTTAAACAAAATCGCATCGGCCTTAATTAGCTATTTTAATTCCGATGAGGAGTATATTAGTTTATACGTAACAGCCCAGGGTAGAACCTTCGAATTATTCACCCCGGAGGAAAAAATCCATTTTAAAGATGTGAAGGGTCTGGTACAACTGGACTATAAAGTATTCTATATCTCTCTGGCGTTAGTTGTAATAATCGCGTTTTTGGCAGTCATCAGCGATTTCAGGCAGAACTGGAGGAATCTGGCTAAAGCTTTTATCTGGGGGAGCGTATTATCCATTGTTTTCATAATCATTATTGCAGTAGCCTCATTCTTTAATTTTGATAATCTGTTTTTACAATTTCATCTCCTGGCATTCACCAACGAACACTGGTCAGCCCAGGGATATATGCTTTTACTCTTCCCGGGAGGATTCTGGTATAACGCTGCTTTTATTTGCATCGGCATGATGGCCGGATTATCTCTTATTTGGGGCAGCCTGTCTTTTCTTTTTTTAAAATTGGATGATCGCCGTAAAAACAAAATGCATTGATATATCTAAAAAAATAATTGTTGACAATGTTACTTATTGTGCCTATTATATATTATCGCATTAAGGAAAACGATTCGTAGAGGCCTTTTGATGACTGACCCTGAACGCCTTTTAACGCCAACCACGAAACCGGAGACATCTTCCTACGCTGCCGTCAACCAAACTGATTTGTTCCAAAAACACTGGTTTTGCGTGGGTCTGTTCCCCTCAGGCAAAACCTTTAAACAGGATGCGGAATCACCCCTGCCTTTCCTGGAGATTATGAATCGTTCGGTGATTGCCTGGGTGGACTATATCACGGACGACCCCGATAAAGATATTGCTATAGTTGCTGCCCAAATGGGTTTTAGCGAACCTTTTATTGCTTCATTGCAAGGCGATAACCAGATACCTTACCAGGATTTTGATACTGAACTGTGGATGAGATTTCCCTCCATCCAGATACGCGGGACCGATGTTAACGCCTATCCATTGTATATTTTGATGCGTAAGAATTTTGTTTTTACCATTCACATCAGCATGGTAGATAAAAGATTCATCCGTTTACGCCGCTATTCTGATACCATTTTAAAGAAAATCCCCATAGATGGTCTTCCGGAAGATAAGTTAATCATGTTGATGACGCGCATCATTGACGCAAACAACGATTCCAACGTGCGCCACTTGAGAGTTATTGAAGCCCAGGGTGATGATCTAAATGCCATGATGATGGACCCTAAAACTGACCGGATGCTTATCGGACCCAAAATATATGAATTAAAGCATGCTTTGATTGTGTATATGAATGCTTTATGGGAAAGCGTTGATGTGCTGCATGCTTTACGCTATGGTGACGCCGAATTAATTTCCAACAATGAACAAGAACTGGTTAAAATCAGCGTTATGGTAGATGAAATGAAGAGCCAGATCGATCTGGCAGAGCACATGTCAGATGTTCTGGCGTCCGGATTGGAAGTAATGCAAAGCATTTATAATAATCAACTGCAGGTCGCTAATAACAAGCTTGCCATGGTGGTCGCCTACCTGACCATACTGGGTACGGCCATCTTGATCCCTAACACTTTAGCCACCATATTGGGTAATGCCGCGTTTGACATGGTCCCTTCTGATCTTCAATGGTATATCCCGCTGATGGTGTTTGGAACCGTAATCGGAGTGCTGGGTTCCTGGTGGTGGGTTAAAAAGGTGGGACTGCTGCCCAAGCGGCCGGATTAACTGAACAAAAATAAAACACGGTTTTCCTCCGTGTTTTATTTTTAGCCCAGTGTTTGAACAATATAGTGTAAACCTGCGGTATCAAACGATGAAATCTAGTTATGGCAACTGCTGCAGCTTCCCCCGCTGCAAGAAGAGCAAGAACTCCCGCCAACTGGCTCAGTAAACCCTCTATCATTTGTCGTTTTGGTATAGCAGGCAGATAAAATTCTATCCGCCTGTCCTGAACAAACCGGACAGCCTGCACCTTCGTGTGAACGCGAAAATGAGCGCATCAGTTCAAATTTTTTACGGCAGCGATTGCAAACATACTCATATATCGGCATTTAATACTACCTTTAACAAAAATAATCGGACACTCTCAAGTTAAAACGAATCAAGGGATATAACCGGACGGCGAGAATATAAATCTTCTTTATCCAGAGACTTGACCGCACTGGAATGTTTTTCAATCACATGATCGTTCATCTTAATCAAACCGAAATGCCAATCAAATTCTGTAATTTCCAGTTTGCACAAAGAACATTGAAATCTAAAAGTGGTCGGAATAGTTTTTAGTTTAATTACCTCTTTGAAGTCTTTCATGTCTGAACCTCCTGATTTATTATACCTTGTTTTCCAACCAGTTTGTATTACCTTAACAGCAAAACAGCCTGTTTTGCAAGGACTCTTCCTTAATGAGAGTCCATGCAAAAAGTAAGTGCGTATGGCTGATTCATTTGTGGCTGGCTTCAATTAGTGTTTAAATAAACAGAGAATATTGAGAATATTAGAACACAGGTGGGCCTGTAATGGCAAAAATAGTACTGGATTTGCATTCCATCTTCAATAAAAGTCAGGCAATAGAATCTGAACTGAACCGGGTTGTAGAAGAAGCAATGGAAAAAAGGATCACTCTGGTTGAGATAATCCCGGGCAAAGGTTCAGGTCAGCTTAAAAAGAGAGTATTACGATTTTTTAATGAACCGGAGGTTAAAAAATTGTATCACCGTTTGGAGAAGGATGATAAAAACTTTGGGCGGATATTCGTACATTTTAAGTACTAAAAGAAAAGTTGAATAGGCTTTCAAATACCACTAAAAAGGAAAGTCCCAAAAACAAAGGTTATCAGCCGGTTCGCCGGCTACTAAATTTTGAGACCTCTGGCTTTTTGTGACCTCTGGCAATTAAAGGTGTCAAAATTCAGGCGTGTTTCACCGGCAATGCCCTGTTCCGGATTTGAAGGGGTTTGATAAAAGGATAATAATACCCGCTACTGCCTGCGCCGCACTAGTAATGAGGTTGCAGCCAGCCCGAACAGGCACCAGCCGCCGACTAAGGCGAAAGCCAGTCCCAGGTTCACGGGGAGGTCGGTTAATGTCCCTCGCAACAGGTCCGCCATATATTTGATCGGTAATACCTGATGCACAGACGCCATCCAATCAGGGAGTTGTTCCAATGGGTACATTATGGGGGAAAATAGCATGATGCCGAAGATGATTATCTGTGTGGCCAGTTGGGCAATTTCCGGTTTCGGAGCCGCATGAGCTATGGAGTAACCAACGAATGTCCCGGTCATCGCTATCAGGGCAATGGCGGGAATCACCAGCAGGTTGACCTCAAGCCCAAATTGGAAATATATGGAACCCAGTATCAACGAAATAATGACCCCGGGCAGGGATACTAATATCCATATCGTTGCATCGGCGGCGACATACACCAGCCTCGGCACGGGCAGCGACCAAATATAATCGAAAGTCCCGGCTGTTCTACCCAGTGCGACGACCTGAGGCACCAGTACCAATCCGACTGTCAGCAAGCTGATTAGCGGCGCGCCGGTGGTTAGATATTTGGCCGTATCTGGAGAGATCTGCGGGTAGAAAAAACCTATGCCTATGATGAAGCCAGTGGCGATCATCAACTGTACAATCAGATTGAAAGGCAATATAGTTTTATTACTTAATGCCTGCCATTTAAGCATCAATCCATAACTACGCAGCAGGTGCATCATAGTTAGCCTCCTTCTCCGTAGTCTCACGGGCATCGTCGTGTCCCAAAACTCTGAGGTATACATCCTCCAGGGTGATGGGTCCGACTGAATACTCCTCGGCTATCCCTGTTTCTTTAAGGTTCTGTGCCCACTGGAGGGCTATCCAGACGTCCGATTCCTTTAATCTGCCAATGAGGCGTCGTCCCGTAGCGACCGTATTTTTGAGAAAACCGGGGGTTTCCTTCAACGCTGTTTTGGGTTCGAGAATCAGCTCGAACCGCATATTCTCGGACTCATTTCCTTTTAGTGAAGCCGGAGTCCCCATGCTGACCACCTTCCCGTGGTCCATGATCGCCAACCGGTCGACCGCCCTTTCGGCTTCGAGCACGTTGTGAGTCACCAGAAAAACGGTAGAGCCCATACTGACAAGGTTACGTACTTGCTGCCAGAGGAGCCGCCGGCGCAATGGATCGATATCGTTTGTTGGCTCATCAAGTATGACGATCCGGCCGGGTACTACTGCGGCCATACAGAAGGCGACGAGCCGCCGGACGCCGCCAGAGAACACCTCCGCTGTTTTGCTCGACCAATTTTCCATTTCAAGGCTATTCAGCAGTTCGTCCGCCCGTTTCCCTACCCTTTTTGCATCGCCGCCGCGCACTTCACCGACCAATATAATGGCCTGTCTGGCTGTAAGACCGGCGATAGGCACTTGAGTTTGAGCCTGGAAAGAACATGCCTGCCGGGCGTAGCCGGGATGGGCGACAATGTCTATACCGTCAATCCTGATGCTGCCTGAATCGGGCTTAGCCAGACCTATCATCTGCCTGACCAGGGTTGTTTTACCCGCCCCATTCGACCCCAGCAAGCCGAATACCTCGCCGCGAAATAACGAGAGACAAACGTTATCATTTACCGGCACGCCCTTAACATAGGATTTACAGAGATTATCCGTTTTCAGGATAATATCTCCGATGGTGTTTCCGGCGTTTTTCATAACGATGCCTTTCCTTACAGTTGAATTTTTTCTTCTCGGGTTATCGTTACGTTGAAGAACTCAGCGGGATAAGCGCTTAAATTGAGGGTGAACGGTTTGCCAAGGGGAGAATCGCACCTTCTGAACTCATCAATAAACTCGTATACCTTTTTCTCGAGTCTTTCGGCGTCCTGGACCGTAAGCCTGGAAACGCCCAGAACGGCTACCACGTCGTCATCGTCATCTTTACTAACCGTTCTTATCGCGGCAGAGAGATTGTCTCTCAATATTTCCAGCCCAAGAGCCTTCTTGTTAATGACAGTCTTGCTGGATTCGGCATCAAGATTGATGACGAAGTTGTAGGCAACTGCCCGGTAATATTTTTCAAGATTTTTTCCGGTGTCTCTTTTTTCTACCAGGCGAATCAAGCCGGCTTTCTCCAGAAGCCTGAAGTGGTGCGTGAGGTTGGCCGGATGGACTCCGTTTTCCCTGGCAATGCTGGAGATTGTCCTTTTTCCGTTGGAGAGCATGCTAAGCAGCATTATTCTTGTCGAGTGCACGTATGCCTTGATTTGTGCAACACTCGTTAATGTGTAGAGTTGTTCCGGTTCAAAATCGGTAATATTATTAGACATTTTACTAATGTTAGAATAATTTCTAATGTTTGTCAAGGGGGCGGTATTTTGATTTCAAGGAAAGAATCCGAAGAGCTCGCCCCTATTTAAAGCCAGTTTTAACAAGAAGGGTTCGAACTCAGGCACCGATTATTTGTGTATTATTATTATGTCTAACTTCAACAAATGGAGTCCAGTCGCTACAGGGCTGTAAGTATCCAAAGCTTTCTGTATGCTTAAGTACGCTGGCCTTTCCTGAATTATTGCAGGCTAAATTCGTTCCAGAAATATTAGCTGCGTGAACTCTCCAAACTCGATATTCATCCCCTCTCGCCATCACCCGATAGATGATGACCAGTTTGGAGTCATCATCTATTTGGAAAAGAATACGGTAGTCCCGAATACGAACCCTGTACCCCTCGCTGGCAGTCAGTTTTTTACACCAGGTTGCCGGATATTATCAGCCAGACGAGCAATAGGCTTATTAACCCTCTCCTGGGTTTGCCCCGGTAGTCTGCAAATCTGCCGGTGGGTGGTGTAGCTAACTTCCGGCCGGTACACCGCTCTTCTTCTCATTCGACTTCGCTAAATGTTCCTCAAAGGGTATTGTCGGCTCATGGTCCAGTTCAGCCTGAAGCAATACAGCAGCGTCAGAAGGATCTTCCAGGCGTTCAATCATATCGTTATACTGATTCAGCCCGACCAGTACTGCTTTCACCTGGCTGCCGGAGACGATTAGATATGGGTCGCCGCCGCCTGATACCTCATCCACAAGCCGGGTAAGTTTCCGCCTGGCCTCGGCCATTCCAATCGATTTTATCTTGCTCATACCCACCTCATTAATGTCCATGTTAACCCAGACGTTAACTGTTGTCGTAAATAACGATTTCATTGAACCGGAGGTTAAAAAATTGTATCACCGTTTAGAGAAGGGTGAAGAAAACTTTGGGCGGATTTTCGTACATATGAGGTACTAAAAGAAAAGTTGAATGGGCTATCAAATATCACTAAAAAGGAAAGTCCCAGTAATAAAGGTTATCAGCCGGTTCGCCGGCTACTAAATTTTGAGACCTCCGGCTTTTTGTGACCTCTGGCAATTAAAGGTGTCAAAGTTCAGGCGTGTTTCACCGGCAATGCCCGATTCCGGATTTGAAGGCTTTTTTATTCAGAGCGGCGGCAGAATCTGACAAGCTCCGCAAATTCATTGATGCGAACTGCATTATTGGTTTCGAGGAACCCATCATAAGTTAAATTGATCCACGGTTTTTGATATTTCGCGCTGAATCTGTCAGCCATAGCCGCCACAATCCCGCCCGGCATGCAGCCGTGAGGCATAACCGAGATTACACCTGCGTATTCCGTATTTTCCAGCCAGTCGATTCCGCTGCCGATGCTCAATACTGCTTCACTTCCGCACCTTGAAGACAAGAAATGACCGGAGTGGGCCAGTAACTGAGCTGTGGTTGGTTCTTTTTCAGGAATAACTCTTTTGATCTGCCTGGCCAGAGAGCTTTCATCACTGGCTTGCACCAGTTTCTTAATATAGCTCTTGATCACCTTTTTGACTTTGCGGTCTCTGACCCCATCTTCCAAATTACGATGGGCTATATAGTTGAACCATTCACCCATCGGTGAAACTACCACTTCCAGGCCGGCCTTTTCACAGTCCCGCACCAGATGATTGTTGCTGAAATCATTTGAACGCAGGTAGATTTCACCATTGATTCCAACCAGAGGACGTCTGGGAAGGGATTTATCCATTAAACCCTCAAATTCAGCCGCTGCCTGCCTTAACACAGGCCGTAAATCAGATTTAGTGCGCACCAACCCCGCTACTTTCTTTAAATAGGCTTCAAAAAGCCTGTCAGCCTCACCGTGTTGCTTTTCATAAGGTCGAGTCCTCCAGAGCAGCCTCTGTAGACTGTCAGTAGACACTATACTTTTCCAGGCCAGTCTTTCGAAACCTGCACCTAGCCCCAGGTCACGGTAGGCATGATTTGAAACCGACGTAATAATCGGTAAGCCATAGCCCTGTTGTCTTAAAATTCTGATTTGTTCAGAAGCATATTTACCCAGCCGGCAGGGCCCGAAAGAACCACTCATAAACCCTTCCACGTCATGCTGGTTATGTCCGTTTTCTTTATAAAAGCGTAAAAAGTCTCCCAGGGTGACACGGTAAGGCAGACATTCTGTCCCGGAGGTAAATTCATTGCTGTAAAGCAAGTTGCGTTCATCCGGCACGGGCAGGGCTATTGCATCAACGCCGTTAGCCTGCATGGCAGCCGCTACTACATGGGCATGCGGCGCCATATGCGGTATAATCAAGCTCTTACCTTGATTCACTTTTGAGCCAGTACCCCGGTAAATACTCTCAATTTTTACCGGCGGAGCTATTTTCCCGGATTTGGTATAGCCCTTGATGGTATCAACAAAGGCCTCCAAACGAGTAACCAGACCGGCTTCTGCCGCATGTTCATCTATCTCCAATTGGCCCAGGGGCTTGCCGCCGATGATATCTTCAATCTCGTTTATGATGAAGGAATTCGGGCCGCAGCCAAAGTTGGTCAGGATCAATCCATATAACTGAGGATTCCTGGATATGATATCAGCCGCCGCCAGCATCCGGCTTTCATAAGCCCAATAGGGGCGATCAGAATATTTCCGGATGTCCACCGTAGAGAGCGGCAAATAGTCCAGCGGAACCGGAATTACATCCAGCTGGGCCAGTTTTTCGGCGATGCCCAGATTAGCTCCGGCATCCTGAAACATATAAGCGCGGGAGATAATCACCACTCCCAGCTTCCCGCTATCCTGCAAATACTTTAATAATTGTCTTCCCGCTTCCGCCCGCTCAGTTTCAAATTCTTTTTGAATTCTCAAACCGGTTTCGGCTGCTTTTTTGGACGCATCTGCTCCAAATCCCAATTTTTTGCCGACTTCAGTCAAGTTTTTAATTACTTCATCATCACCACGGCTGAAATCAAAAGTGGGAATTAGTATTTTTTCGTCTAACCCGAGCACACTTCTGACGATATAGGGAGAAGCCTGGACCAGCGGGCAGGCATATTTCTGGTTTTCTTCGCCTTCTTTTATGCCCATCCTAATAGTTGAGGGGAACAAAATATAGTCCGTTTCTTTTAAAGCCGCAACATGCCCGTGGAGTAATTTGATTGGGAAACAACTATCGGTATAGGCCAGCTCAACCGATCTTTCTACGATTTCTTTATTCGTCCGGTTTGAAAGTACAACTTCCACACCCAGAGAATTCAAAAAACCGGCTAAAAGGGGAGCAAAATCGAACATGAATAAAGCCCGCGGCAAGCCTACTTTTAGACCTGTTCCTTTCGCCGCCGAATATTCTTTTAACAGCAGCTTTTCTCTTTCATCAAAAGCGGTTTCTTTACGCGCTGCACTGGATGAACTGTCATATTTGTCACACCGGCTGCCGTAAAAAGTGGGTTTTTCTCCCGGTACCCGCATCTGGGTTATTGAACAGTTATTATCACAGGTTTTACAGATAAAGGTAGATAAATTACATTCGGCATCAATTACGCGCTGAAACCCTTTGAATTTGGAAGGATTCCCGCTGACCATATCCTCTCTGGCCAGCAGGGCGGCTCCAATAGCGCCGCTTACCTCTCGCTGTTCAGCTACCCTCAAATTTTTTCCAGGCATTTGCTGATGGAAAGCGGCGACCACTGCCTGGTTATAAAAAACCGCCCCGGTTAAAATTATTTTGTTACCCATTTTCCGCGTTCCGACTACCTTGGAAAGATAGTTTTTGGCAATAGAATTAGCCAGACTGGCAGAAATGGTTTCAATCGAGATGCCTTCACGTTGCGCAGCAGGTACTGCCTGGCCCATAAAAGCGGCGCAGCGGGTACCCAGGTCAATAGTATAATCCGACCTTAAAGCCAGTTCGGCGAACTCTCCATTCTTAACCGAAACTCCCAGCATTTCAGCCATTTCATCAATGAAACTACCAGTGCCGGCCGCACAAGCCTTATTCATCTGATAGTCCACCACCACACCGTTACGTTTGATTACCAGTTTAGAGTCCTGGCCGCCAATTTCGATGATATCAGCATCCGGGTCAATCTCAGCGGCGGCGCGGGTCTGGGCAGTTATTTCATTTTTTATAATATCCGCACCGATCAAACTGCCGATTAAGTAGCGGCCTGAACCGGTAACGCCGGAGCCGGCGATCCGGATTTTATCCGCTCCCTCGCTAACCAGATTGGCCATTACCTGTTTAACCGCATCTACCGGTCGTCCGGCTGTCATCAGGTAATTCTTGGCCAGGATTTGTTTCCCGGATTCATCCAGGATAACCGCCTTGGTACTGGTGGAACCAACATCCACTCCGAGATACCCTATCACGCCCGGCTCAATGCGGGTTTTGACCATATTACCCGGTAAATTTACTTTTATTAATCCCGGAGTCTCAAAATACTGCTTGCCTTCATCTTCAGGAGGTAGCAGTTTCACCTCGGCGGGATGCTTTCCTGCCAATAAAGCCGCGCCAATCGCCTCAACATACAGATGGTCTTTGGGAACAATAACGCTTACGGCGCAGCCGCAACGTTCAGTCAACATAGCGCTCAAGGCTTTAACAATGGCCTGATTAGCGGCCACACCTCCAACCAGGTATACCGGCAAAGCAAAGGGGCCTTTTTTCAAAGCTACTACCATGCGGGCAATACTCTCGCTGAGAGCGCAGAGCATGGCATCCACAGTTACACCTTTTTGCTGTAAATGAATCAAATCGCTTTTGGCGAAAACCGAGCACCGCGCTGCGATACGGGGAACTGAGCCCTGAAATTTTGAGGCTATGTCTCCAAATTCATCTATTTTAATACCCAGGCGGTAGCATTGCTGCTCAAGAAACCGGCCCGTGCCGGCGGCACAGAGGGGATTAGAAACAGTTTTCCAGGGCTTTTTCAAGCCATCTTCCAGTTCTATCACCTGTGAGCTCTGTCCACCAATCTGAATGATGGTCCTGGCATCCGGATATGAATGTAAAAGGCCGGAGGCAATAGCCAGCGAACTGCTGTATTCAGGCCACAAATAACTCCTGGGGATTACCGCTTTGCCGCTTCCGGTTATTCCAACTGAGGAGATTTTTCCCAGGCCGATCTGATTATCGATATCACTCAATAATGAATTGATGGCAGCCTTGGGTTGAGAAGTAATTTTCCTGAAACCCAGTTTGATGGCTTTACCAGTGTCATCCAATAAAGCTAGTTTGACGTTAATTGACCCAATATCAAGACCCAGATTATATTTCATCGTTACTGTTTATTATAACAAATTTGTTCGGATGTGTATTAATTAACCCTAACTCTTAAAGGTCACCAAAAACAGCCGGCGCTTTTTCCTGCATTATTAGCTTTATTTTACCCACTACCTGCCGGATTTCGGGCAAAGCGGCCGGACTGGTGCGTAATTTTATGATGTGCCTGATTTCACGGAAATTCCAGGTACAAATTATTTCAGTAGCGCAGGCATTGGGAAGAACATAACGGGCAATTTCTGGTTTAATGCCTGACTCCAGCAGCTTTCGATATGCCTCCCAGGCTGCATCCATGGCGGCTTTATAAACTTCGGCCTCGTTCCCTGCGCGGGTAAATATTTCAGGCGGTGTAATATAGTCCGCCACATTTTCTTTGACATAGCGCTGACTGCGCTGCGAATAACTGGCAATACGGTGACGTACCAGTTCGTGCGTCAAAACGCGGCTGGACTTAATATAGAATGTAGCGGAGGCGTGTTCGATAAGGCTTTCATGACCTTGTTTAATTCTGGACTGAAGCCAGTTTGCGGCTGTTCCGGTTTTTTCACCCGTAGCGTAACATAAACGGCCTGCCCGTTCCACCAGGTTTTCACTGTTTTCCGTTATCGCCAACAGTTTGACGTCAACGTTATAATCCATTTACTGGCCTCTGTTTCCCATAATTGTTCATGGTCTTCATTTCAACAGCGAAAATATACGTACGCCCAACCGGATTTCTACTTATTCTACCAGATTTGCAGATTTTTTGTTCTTTTTCAGAGAAACGAGGTTTGGATTGAAAGAAGGAGCAGGAATTATTCCACAAAAGTAGGGGGTTTCACCCCCCTTGACTACCAAGGAAGGAGAGCAGTAATCAAGGGGGGTATCCCGGTATGTCAAATGACATCGGCGGAAGGAGCATGCTAATTTAACCGGATGTCATGTTCCCGCTATATTCAGTTGTCCAATCAAAATACTATTGTGATACCGTATCCTGAGAATCCAGGACCTGTTTTAAAATGACCTGCCATTGTTTTTGGTCAATATTGACCATTTCGGATGCCAGAGTGTGTTCTGGCTCGGATTTGGTCAGGGCATAGAGAGTAATATTATTTTCGATACTTGTTACCACCAGTTTTCGGTCAACCAGTTTTTTTAGTGCCAGACCGGCATCAAATCTGTGGAAAGTTACTGCATGCAGAACCGCAGACCGGTTGAACCTGGCTTTGGGATGCCGGCTAAAAAAAAGCAAGAGCTCAAGACTGCATAAATCATCGCAGAATTGTTTGATAAACAGACACCGCTCATCCCCTATTCTGATCTCTTTCACAAAAAAACCCCTGACGAAAATAAAGTGATTTACCTTAATTTGATGGGAGGGAGTAGTCACGGCTTACCACTCCCTCCCATCTACCAATTACCAGGGCTAAACAGGAGGAGTACTGTTTATTTTCTGTAAGTGCCTCTGTACCGCATGTATGCCGGAACGGACAAATCTTCTTCAGATTTGAGGTTCTTGAGAGTTTTCATAATCGCTTTGTCGCGGGCAGCGCCGGAGATCTGATCTCGAGAAGCAAACCCGGTAGCAATGAGCGTTAATCTGACTTCATTGCCCATGTTGGGGTCAACATTGACGCCAAAGATGATATTGGCTTCCGGATCAACCGCTTCGCCAATTATTTTAGCTGCATCGCTAACCTCGAACAAGGTCAGGTTATTTCCTCCGCATACATTGAAGAGGACTCCCTTAGCGCCGGTGATGCTGACATCCAGCATCGGGCTGGCCAGAGCTTCTTTGGCGGCATTTACAGCTCTGTTGGCGCCAGTGCCGCGTCCCATAGACATCCAGGCCGGACCGGCATCTTTCATTATGGCGCGAATATCGGCAAAATCCAGGTTGACCATACCGGGTACAGTAATGACTTCGGCAATGGCCTGGACGGCATGACAAAGGATTTCATCCGCCATTTTGAAAGCTCCGTCTACAGAAGTTTTGTTATCAGAAAGTTCCAGCAGACGATCATTGGGGATAATAATTAGAGTATCAACCTTGGTAATAAGCTGTGAAATGCCTTCTTCGGCGACCTGGCTGCGGCGGCTGCCTTCAAAAGCGAACGGCTTGGTTACCGTAGCAATAGTCAGGGCTCCAGACTGTTTGGCCATATCGGCTACTACCGAAACCGCACCGGTACCGGTACCGCCGCCCATGCCGGCTGCCAGGAAGACCATATCCGCACCAGCTATAGATTGCTTGATTTCATCACGGGCTTCTTCTGCCGACCTGCGGCCGACATTATGATCACCACCGGCCCCCAGGCCGCGAGTGAGTTTTTCACCAATTACGATTCGAACAGGGGCTTCAGTGATTTCCAAATGTGAAGAATCAGTGTTCATGGCAATGAATTCAACACCTCGGATCTGTTCACGAACCATACGGGTTACAGCATTACAACCAGCTCCACCCATACCAATAACTTTTATCTTGGCCGGGCTGGGAACATAACTAGTTTTTGACATTTGCTCTCTCCTTCTCTTCTAGATAAAATTATCTTTTATTCTTTTTTTTTAACGGAACAGCTTAAAAATGGATGAGAAAAATCCGCGAATTCCTGAAGGTTTGGTTACCCATTTCTGAGAAGAATCATTTTTCATTTTCCATAGAATCAGGCCGACGGATGTGGCATAAGCCGGATCATTCAACAATTGATTGGAAACGCCGTTCAGAGCGGGCGGGATACCGATTCTGGTGGGCAGACGGGTGATACCCTGTGTCAGTTCAACAATACCCGGAATGTTGGCGCCACCTCCGGTAATAACGATGCCGGCCGGTATAAGTTTGGCATAGTCGGTGCGTGGGAGTTCAAGGACCACCAGGCGCATCATTTCTTCGATTCTGGCGCGCATGATTTCACACAGGTCCCGGTAAGAAACTGAGTGTCCATTTTCACCGACGATTTTATCCGTTTCTTCTTCTTCGGTAACCATCAAGTTGCCGTATTTTTTCTT
>DATIKD010000388.1:0-4846 GCA_035477965.1 Dehalococcoidales bacterium
GGAGTTTTTGTTTTGCCTCCCGCCGTGATGATTACCGGGTTAGTCGCTAATCCTCTTCTTGTTTTCGGTCTGCTGTCTTTCATACTCCTTTTTTCTTTGGCCAACAACCCGGATATCGCCATCGCGCCTTCTTTTATTCTGGGATTTGGCCTGATGATGGGCCTGCCCATCGGCATTGCCACCGGTGCCATCAATTTGGCTTCCTGGTCGTTTGCACTGGCTTATCTGGGAGGAACAGCCGTGATCTGGGCAGGTGTTCTATATCTGACACGCCTTCTGACACGTCAGAACATCGTTATGTCCAGCAAAGGCAGTTAAATTTTTAACAATTCTTAATCTCCGATACCTGAAACAACCTATAATAAAAAATAGCGGCGAAATTTGAAAAGGTTGGAGATGGGACATGTGTTATTTTTCCTCCATAAGCGTCGGATTTAAAATTATTGAAACCCGTTTCGGTGCCAGATTTGTACAATCCGAACAGTTCAAGCCGGTTTACAGCGCCTCGGCCTTTACTTTTCCTCGTCTGCCGGTGATTACCAGCGAGAATCCGGACCAAATCGATCTTTTTAACTGGGGGCTTATCCCATTCTGGATCAAAGATGAAACTGCCGCCGGGCAGATTAAACAACAGACCATTAATGCCCGGGCTGAAACCGTTTTTGTAAAACCCTCTTTTCGCCATTCCGCGGCTACTAAACGCTGCCTGGTACTGGTGAACGGTTTTTTTGAATGGAGACATTTTGAAAAACAGCGCTACCCCTACTATATCGGTCTGCCAGATCACGAACCTTTTGCCCTGGCCGGTATCTGGGATCTGTGGATTAACCGCCGGACTGAAGAGGAAATAAAAACCTTTTCCATTATTACTACCCAGGCCAATCCCCTGCTGGAACAAATCCACAATATTAAGAAGAGAATGCCGGTTGTCTTATCCCGGGAAACGGAAAGGAACTGGCTGTACCAGCGCGCCGATAAAAAGGGTCTGGAAGCTTTGCTGAAACCCTATGCGGCCGGCCGGTTGAACGCCTTTACAGTGGACCGGGCAATCAGCCGGCTGGGTCTCAATACCGAACATCCGGCAGTGCTTATACCGAAAGAATATGCAGGGCTGCCGGCGGTCAAGGACTAACCCCCTTCCGATCAAAACAAAAATCACTCTGTATTCTTCAGAGTTTTATAGGGTGGAGTTGAATAGTCCGCTGTCGGGAATTAAACTTTAGTTGGACCCATATACACTAAACTGCAGTCCGCTGCGGAGAGCCGCCTCTTTGATTCTTTCCACAATAACCTGGGGCGGAAGCGTTAATTTGACCTGTTCTCCCGTTTTACCATCCTCGCGGCTACCGGCTAACCAGCTTACATACTCGTCTCGAGGTATCTTCGCAAGCACTCCCAGTATGGCTTCCACACCCACCGCATGAATTTGCACCCATCCGTTCTCAGTAATGGAATCGATTCGCATGACTATTTCATCCGTGGTCTTGTTGCGGTTAGTTCCAGTAATAAGTTTGAAATTCCACTCATTCTCCGCCCACCAGGAATACAATTCGTATCCCTTCATTGCGCGCGGTAATTGGTCCACATCCGCCGCTGATTTCGGAGTAACCAGCTTGCCCGAATTTTTTAAGGCATTCAGGATTTCAGGATGGCTCCTGGGGTCCGAACCGCTAAAGAAATCCGGAGAAGGATATCCTTTGGAAATAGTGATAGTCCCATTACCCTGATTACTCAACGGTTTGCAGATCGTCACGCCGTCAAATGAATGAGAGGATAAAGGTGTCCAAAAAGCCCCGCTGTAAACCGGTTTGCTGTCAACACAAATAATGAAAGACCGGCCCTGCATGGGTACTTCTAGTTTAGAAATGCGCTCAAATGCCGCCTCGGTCAGCGTGATTTCATGGGTCTGCGCGTCATATGATATGATGTCCTGGTTGGATATAACCGGTTGGTCATCAATCCTGATGTTGCTCAGAACATTCAATCGCTCCGGCGGAACATCGTCTCGAGTCAAATATATGGCAAAACCAGGCTGGCCGGATGCGCCGCAGCCTCCGATTATCGGGACCAAAATCGCAGCTATCAACAAAAACAAAAAGTATCTTCTATTACGCATATTTTTCATTTACCCTTGTCCTGTATTTAAATTCAGAAACGAGCCTGGGTCAAGACTGATTAATATAATAAATTGTCATACTGGAGGCCGGGGTCAGTCGTTTGTCATGTTGGAGACTCCCTTTCGTTGTCATACTGGAGGCCTCGAATGGCGAGGCCGAAGTATCTGGAGGAGGGGTACAGTCGTTTGTTATGTTGGAGACTCCTTTTCGTTGTCATACTGGAGGCCTCGAATGGCGAAGTCGAAGCATCCGGCCTTCCTTTTCCTGTCATATTGGAGACTCCCTTTCTTGTCATACTGGAGGCCTCGAATGGCGAGGCCGAAGTATCTGGAGGCGGGGTACAGTCGTTTGTCATGTTGGAGACTCCTTTTCGTTGTCATACTGGAGGCCTCGAATGGCGAGGCCGAAGTATCTGGAGGCGGGGTACAACCCCTGTTTTCTCCATAGAATATCCTTTTACAACCAGATTGGAATATTTTAATAAAGTTATCAATCATTCTGCGCATCATTTGGATATCGGCTTTTTCATTATCGACTTCTCCGGTTATCGGAATCCGTTTGTTATAACGTCTATCATGCGGAAAAGTAACTAGCTAGTTTTTCTCGTAAATTTGGGGAAATACACCCGGATTCTACAGCTGAGTGCCCTTTTTTAAAAAGGTTGGTCAAGGCAACCTCCCAGTTTTGATCACTGGCTGGGGGCTGCTTTGGGGACTTTTTCCGGCCGGTAAACCCGGACATCATAAAAGTGACTCCCTTGCTCAATTCTACTAAGCCCTTCGGTATTTTCGGTTTGACAGCACTTTAAAGGATATATAAGATTCAGATAATATAACCCGGGCAGGCAGGGAGTAAATATTTTATGAAAGATTTGGACAGTTTGAAAAAAGCTTTTCAGAATATATTATGTCAACTTAAACTCAGTTCTTTACCTGTGGCTGTCAAATTCATCAAACAAGAAAATGAAATTCCGGAAGGTTCTTTGCGCCCGTTCAAGGACAGAGGTCAGCATTATGCCCAGTGTCAGGCCTTCGCACTTTCGCGCTTTCAGTGTCTCACCGTTGCCATGCTTAAAGAAGACCACTGGTGCTGGGGTCCTCTGCTGGGTTACGGCCTGGTCGACCACCGGCCGGCATTGACTGTTCCGGCCACTGCCCGTCAGGCTGAAATATTACCCCGTCTGGAACTGGGTGAATATATCGGACTGGTTTGCGCTCCTGTGTCCTCTGCCGGTTTTTTATCGGATATAGTGCTCATCTATTCCAATACTGCTCAATTGCGCCAGATGTTGATGGCTTTGAAATATATGGGAGAGGATTTAGTAACTTCCCAATTTGATGCCATCGATTCCTGCATTTATTCAACTGTACCTACCCTTCTCACCGGAAAGATAAGGATTACTTTGCCTGATCCGGGCGAAAGCCATCGGGCCGGCGCCGGTGACGATGAGATTATTCTGAGCCTGCCGGTGGAAAAAATAGCGCCGCTGGCTGAGGGACTGGAAAGGACGTCGGCCTTTTCCCCTCCCGCCAATCTGACAAAAAATATTTCCATGGTGCCGGACTTTCCGCGGCCTGAATTCTATGATCATTTGTTTAAGGTCTGGGGCTTGAGCCGCTAACCGGCAACTTGGGGACCTCACGTTTCTTTACCCATTTCTGCCATCAAACAGCATCACATGAATGTGATGTACCCCGAATATTAATGATACATAACTCAGGCCGTTTTTTTCTCTTGCCGGAGCGCAGCGAAACATCTTTTTCGTTGTCATGCCGGAAGCCTCGATTGGCGAGGCTGAAGGATCTAGCGGTGGGGGCCAAGCGTCTATATTTACGTCTAAATTTCAGCCTCACCTTTCTTTCCCGTCTCCCCCTTTTCTCTCTTGCCGGAGCGCAGAGTAGCTTCCGTCAGCGAAGATGAACACCCCGCAAGTTGTATTGCTTTGTCCGAATAATGTATATTCAAGTTAAAAGGTGCGCATATTTAGTCTGGAGGAGCTACCGCCGTGGTACAGTCCATGCTATGTATTCCACTGGGATATTTTATCGGCTCTATCAACGGCGCCAGCATTATCGCCTGGTTAATCCGCCGCATAGATATGCGCAAAGAACCGGATGGAAGAGCAAGCGCCGCGGAAGTTTATCAAAAACTCGGACTGGTGCCCTTTTTACTGGTGGTATTATTGGATTCCATGCTTTCCATGTCCGCAGTGCTGCTGTCCAATTATTTCAGTCAGGGTAATTTGAACATTATGATGCTGACAGGATTGGCCGCTTTGGCCGGTCACAACTGGTCAATTTTCATGAAGTTTAAAGGCGGACAGGGCGCCACCTCAATTCTGGGAATCTTAATCGCTTTAATTACATGGCAATTATTTGTGGGTTTGCTGGTCGGAGCCATATCCATGTTTTTCACCCGTAAACCCCGCCTTAGCACGATCATTTGCCTGAGTGCCATCTCCATTACACTGTTCTTCCATAAAGGTCTGGGAATCTTGCCGGCTTATCCCCTTCTCCTCTTATCTGTGATGTTACTGAAACGTTTCCAGATCAAGCGAATAGCTGAAGCCGCTAGAGAATAATCAGTCAAGATCAGCGCGAAACAAAAAGGGGGGAAACCGATTTGGTTTCCCCCTCTGATTATCCAGTATTATGATGATTTAGCTGCCGCCGCTTTATTTTTATGAGCCAGACTGTATATGGCCGGAATAACCAGCAAGGTTAAGAGGG
>DATIKD010000389.1:0-1583 GCA_035477965.1 Dehalococcoidales bacterium
CTAATTTTCATATTTCCTGCCCCCCTTTACATTTTAAAGCAAATGGATCGGGTTGTGATCCGGGATAACACTATGACCGGCTCCGGAATACAACCTCCGTTGTGCCGGTGGCGAAATGGTGGTCAACCCGTTCAGTTTTTACGCTCTGTCATAAAAGGGCCTTCAATCACCTATCCCCTGAAACTGGGGTCAGTTTTCTGTGGACGCCTGGGCTTGAGCCTGGTATTTACTTATTATTACGATCTGGCACAATTTAATTTGAGCATAAATTGGAAGGCTTTATAACCTTTCTATCGTGGTTAAAGCCAGGCTTATGCCTAAAATCAGGAGCAATACTCCGGAGACTCGTCTGAAGATTCCCAACAGCAACGGACTCTTGAATAGTCTGGGCAGCGCTCCGGCCAGCGGCCCCACAATGAGCAAAGGGGTTATTAGCGTCGCACCCAATCCGAAAGTAAAACCGCAAAGAGCCCCGAGGGGTAAATCCCTCAAGTCAAAGGCGATGTAAGTCAGAATACCCAGAAACGGGGTGCAATATGGGGCAATTCCGGAGAGGAAACCCAGCAGGGCCATGGAAAGGATACTGTTTTTCAGGGTATAGCGACTTAAAAACTGGCACAAATGAAGGCGTGTATTCCGGCCTATGATGACCAGAATCCCCAGCAATATTATGAAAACCGCGGCCCCCAACTGTATCCAGTGAACATAAGCTTCTTCCTGGAGTTCGGCTAAAAACCACATCCCGATACCCCCGGCTAGAGCGCCCAGCAGGGTATAAGCCAGCAAACGGGACAGGGAGAAGACCAGTGCGGCTTTAAAACCGGCTTGCCATACCTCTGCCGTGCCGGCAACATAGAGCACCAGCATCGGAGCACAGGTTAACAGGCACTGGCTAACCCCCAGAGTCAGCCCGGCCACAAATAATGCTCCCAGTGTGCTGAACAGGTCCTCTAACATCACCTTTTCCCCGGCTAAGAGACTACTTCACTGGTAAGAATAATTTTACTCATTCGGGCCCGGATAAGGCAATTCGGTGACACATCCCGAATCAGGACCAGATCCTCGCTGGCATGTCATCACCGCAAGCTGACACCCTTAATGCTCCCAGACCCAGGGCAACCCCCCGGAGGCCAGCAATCTGCGTAGTGTACGTCTGGGCGAACGCAACCAAACTCACGATCCCTCTGCCATCCGGTACCCTGGTCGCATTATGACCGGCTGGAGTGTGGAGACGGCCGGAAGCGACCCCTGCCCATCTCTTGACACATTTCAGGTGTCAGGCAATCCCGCAGCGGGTGTGATGGTTGTCCCCGGTTTGTCTGAGAGATGATGCTGCGGACTGCCTTGAGAGGTTTTCACACCTCACGATACATCCAGGTCCGCCCGTATCTTGCCCTGGCTGTCTTTTTCTCCGGAAGAACCGGTTCCCTGGAGATGTTACACCCGATTCATTGCTGGCAGAGTCCCCGGTTCACTACGAACTGGAAACTTAAGGCTGACAGGCCTTTGGACCAGGCAGGTCGTATCGCTGTGGGCATGCTTTCGGCCTGGTGGTTCTGGATAGCAAGCCCGTCCGCCCTTCC
>DATIKD010000390.1:0-20220 GCA_035477965.1 Dehalococcoidales bacterium
TCTGTCTTGTTCTGGCTGATAATTTGCCAGTCCAGATAGAGTTCGTCCAGCGGCAGGTTGATTTCTTTTTGCGCAGCCCTTTCAATGGTAGTTTTCAGTTTGATTCCTTTGATGACTGGCAAAGTCAAAATGCGGTAAACAAAGGATAGTCCGGTTAAGCAGACTGACACTTCTTTGGAACTCAATCCATGTTTCTGGAAGTATTCTCTCAGTAAGGCTGCAGCCGCCGGAATATTCGTGATCAGACCGTCTTTAACTATGCCGGCTGGCACATCCAGTGTATGATGCTGTAATGACTGATCAGCCCTCTGGCTGACCAGTCTGAAATCTCGACTGCCGATATTCAGGGTTACTTTCATTGGTTATCTCCGGAAAAAGAATCGGAGACGCGGACCACGATAGCCAGATTGAGGACCGCAGAAACGGGATGATCAGCATCTACCAATTGATTGGTGAGGAGCTGATCTGTGGGAATAATGCTTAAAGTTTGCACAACCAGATTGGGATAACTGTCAAATTCATCTATCTGGTCAAGAAAGGCGATTAGTTCAAATAAATCGCCCTGGATATGCATTTCAACCGGCAATACCCGGTACCGGGCATTGCCTGCCGTAGTGTAATTCCAGCTTCCGGCGGAAATTGGAGACACTGCCAGTTGATGTTTTCCGGCGGCAGTCAGAAGAGAATCAACAAGGCTGGTGGTATTCAAATTTTGGTTGGCTATAGCCTGCAGTGCAGCGGCAGTTCTGACAGAAAGCATTTCCAGATGTTTTTCAATTTCAGCCGGTAAAACTGGCAAATTGCTAAGGGCCATTTTTTGATTTTCGATCTGGTCAGTATAGGCAGCCAGTTTTTTTGTTTGCTGGTTAAAGTCGCCCAACACGTAGACTATCGCCGCAGCCAGCGTTATAACCAGAATGATGGTAAGAAGTCTTGTTTGTTTCAACTATTGTTTATCTCCACACTTTCAGGGTAAGCTCTAATATCCAGAATAATTCATCAGCGACTACTGCCCGCTCAGCGGGGATCTGAGTTCCAGGTTAAAATTGATACATCCTTTTTGTTTATTTGAATCAAAGAAGTAACAACTGTTCCGCCGGCTTTGGAAACAATTTGATAGGTGCTGTTGGGTTGAGCGCTGGTAAAGGTCACAAAGATATCGACTGTCAAATTGTTTACCTTTTCATCCAGCGTATAACTAAAGCTGGAACGCGGCTGTGTCATCTGGTTTTTGAAACGGTCGTTCACTAAACTCCAAATAGCCTCTTCCACACCGGCTTCACAGGCATAGTTTTCATTAATCATCTGTTCATAATGGTTTGCGCTTATCAGAGCGGTACTGGCATGGTTCAGGAAAGGCCCGATAACCATCGCCCCCAGAGCCAGTACTGCCAGTACAATCGGCAGGACCTGACCGTGCTGCTGACGGAATAATTTACTTGCCAGCTTATTGCCCGGAACGCATAAAGACTGTATAAGAACCTTGAACACTGTCCTCCATCCTGCCGGATATGATCGTGGTCAAATCCATATTGAGAGTACTTTTTTGGACTTTAAATCGCAGGTCACCAATATTTTCGACCAGAACCATGGATGCATTTTCGTCTACCCTTTCCAGTGTATTTCCGATCTGCCGGTAGACTATCACTTCATTCCCGGAGAGGGTTAATGTCAATTCTTTGTTCCCTTTAGCTTTGGCATCCTGGGCGGCTTTCCCGTCTCGGTTAAACCAAAAAGCTGCTTTTTGCAGGTCATTCACCGCTTTTAGCCTGTCGTTGCCGTAGTCGGATGCCGTACTTAACTGATATATGGCCGTACCGGCAATCACAAATACCAGCCCCATGATCGCCAGGCTTATCAACATTTCAACCAGCGTATAGCCGCACTGTTTTTTTATCACCAGTTTGCCTTATAAGTTTCAAGTTTTGACAGCAAGCTTCCCCGGTAGCTTACCGATACTGTAATGCTCTGCAGGTCGCTGTCGCTATTTTCTATAGTCTTTACATTTAGGGAAATGGAATAATTTGCGGGTGTTTTTATTATCTGATAGGATCGACCGCTGGAATCGTAACGCTCAGCTTTCAACTCTTCCATCTGAGAAGTCATCAGTCGGTGTGCAGTGACTTCCTGATCAAGAGTATTAACTGAGACCGCCCCGGTTGATAGACCGGTGATAAATGCCACTGCACTGACACCCAGAATAGCAATAGCCACCAGTGACTCCACCAGTCCGATGCCGGACTGGTTTTTCAACTGCTGACATTTTATAAATAATCCGGCAAAAACCCTCATTCGATTGGCCTCATTAAGCTGATCCCATGATTTTATAAATTGGGATAATCATGGAAATCATCAAAATAGCAATGGCTATACCGATAAGAATAGTCAGGGCTGGTTCGATCAAAGCAACCAGAGTTGAGATTCGCTTGCGGGTATATTCCTGGTAATAATTGGCCAGGTTTTCCAGTGATTCCTCCAGTGTGCCTGTTTGCTCACCCACGGCAATCATTTTAACCATCATGGAAGGAAACAATTTATCCTGGGAAACAGGGACTGCCAAACCTTCTCCCTGCATCAACCGTTCTTTCAGTTTTTGTAATGACTGGTTAACGATTCTGTTACCTGAGGCCGAACGGACTGCCACCTCCATAATATTGGGCAGAGGCAGACCGGATTTTAAAAGCATGGCTGCGGTGCGGCAAAACAATCCCAGATTATGAGTGATAATAATGTTGCCCAGAACAGGAGTGCTTAAGGCAGCCCTGTCAAAAAGCACTCTTCCACCGGGCAGTTTATAGATCGTAAATAAAAGTATGACTGATCCGGCTATGCCAGCCAGAATATGATATTTAAAGTAGGTGATAAAATTGAATACTGCCAGCACTAATTGCGTAACGGGCGGCAAGGAGGCCTGGAACGAATCCAGAAGCCTGACAATGGAAGGCATTACGCTGGTCACCATGAGCACGCATACGCCGATTGCGAGGCAAACCACAAAGAGGGGGTAGGCCACCGCCCGGCGGATTTTTTCCATCACGGCCGCCCGGTGTTCCAGATATCCGGCAATCTGTAACAGCCCTTTTTCCAGCTCGCCGGTTTTTTCACAGCTTTCAATAACCTCCAAAAATGAATGGGGGAATATTTGCGGGTGGGCCCGAATGGCATGCGAAAAGGATGAACCCTGTTCCAGTTTTGAGATTATGTCCGATAGCAGTGCTTTGACGGCGGCTTTGGGATTTTGCTCCCTTAACAGGTCAAGTGAAGTACGCAAAGAAGAACCGGATTCCAGAAAAGCCGCCAGTTGCCGGGCAAACTCTATTATATCGCTGTTTTTAACTCCGAACAGCGATGGAATCAACTGATGCAGTTTGGGACGCGGCGGCAGTGCCTGCAAGTCCAGGACGTATTTATAGCCGGACTGGTACAATGCCTCTTCAGCGCTTTGCTCAGAGCCGGCATCAATCGTTCCGGCGATTACCTGCTTATCCAGTTTATAGGCGTAATATTTATATAACATAACAATTACTTCCTCTGACAGGCTAGCGCAATGCAAAAACACTGCGCAGGACTTCAGAGGTTGGAATAATACCTTTGATAACTTTCTGCAAACCATCGGATTTCATGGTTATCAAACCTTCAGTTACCGCCTGGTTTTCGATTTCCACTGCGTTGCTGTTATTAACTAATAATTTCCTGATTACATCGGACATCAGGAGCACTTCAAATAAACCTATCCGGCCTTCAAAACCGGTTTTGGCGCACAGGTTGCAGCCTGAACCACGGTTATAGAGGACAGGCGGGATGGAAATTGTTTCAGCCCGGAACAATTCCTTCTCCTGTTCCGCAGGTGTATACGTAATCCTGCAATGCGGGCAAATGCGCCGGGCCATTCGCTGAGTGGATATACCGATCAAAGTTGAAACAACCAGGTAAGGTTCTATGCCCAGGTCCAGTAAGCGGAAAAGCACGCCCACAGAATTATTAGCATGAATGGAAGATAAAACCAGATGGCCTGTCAGAGCAGCTTGAACCGCAATTGAGGCCGTTTCCCTGTCTCGAATTTCTCCTACCAGAATGATGTTGGGATCGTGCCGCATTAAAGCCCGCAAGCCGGCAGGAAAGGTTATTCCGGCCTTTATATTGACCTGGGTCTGATTAATATCTTCAAAACGGTATTCAATCGGGTCTTCAATAGTCATGATATTGCGCTCCGAGCGGTTCAGGGAGTTTAAGAGCGAATAGAGTGTGGTAGTTTTGCCGGAGCCGGTCGGACCGCCCACCAAAAACAAACCATATGGGCTTTGCATGATTTTTTCAAATTTGTGCAGGCTTTCGGTAAGCAACCCCAGTTCTTCCAGTTTGAACAAAGCCAGGGATTTATCCAGTATCCTCAACGCCAGCCTTTCGCCGAATGCGGTGGCAATACTGGCCACACGGATATCCACCGGCTTTTCAGCAGCGGTAAACGAAATTTGCCCATCTTGCGGCCGTCTCTGTTCAGCGATGTTCATTTCTGCCAGAATTTTGATTCTTGAGACCAGTGGGATATGGACACTCAGAGGAAGCGAGAACATATCATAAAGTGTCCCATCAATCCGGAACCGGATACGCAGTCTGGTCTCCTGCGGTTCAATATGAATATCTGAAGCGCGGTCGCGAATAGCCTGGTTGATAATCAAGTCAACAGTTTCGGCAATAGGAGTCCGGGCAACCATCTCTTCTGAGAGAGTTGTTTCTTTAACCGCCGGGGAAAAATCCTTGACTTTTTTGGCGATTTCAGCCGCAGAGCGGTAGTTGATATCAATGGCTCTCTTGATATCCGCTGCCACACCGATTGCCGGCTCAATTTTCATCTTGACCTGGGCTTGCAGGTCCTGGATGGTATGAACGTTTTCAGGATCTGCCATCACTACTACCAGCGCATCGCTGAGGATATCCAGAGGGATCAGCGTATGCCGGCGAGCAATTGTCTCAGACACCAACTGCAAAGCGCGTGGCTGGATTTTGTGGCGCTGAAGGTCGATAAACGGCAAGTTGAAGTGGACACTCAAGACCGCAGCCAGGTCTTTCGGGCTGACCAGATTGCGGTTTATTAGTATATCTTTAAGGTCTCCACCCTCCCGTGACTGCTGTTCAAGGGACAAATCCAGTTGTTCCCGGGTGATGAGACCTTCTTCGCACAGAAGCTCTCCCAGGTTTTTATGTTTCCTGACTGTGGTTTCCGGGAGGTTTATTCCCATGTTTCACCCGCCGATTTTTCCGGTTAGCTTTTCAATTTAGGGCACTGCCGGACTAATAACCGGTAGTTACCTGAGTTACCAATCCGCTGGCATTGCAGGTATAGGTGCCTTTGGTGGTTGAACTGCGGAGAAAGTTGGGAAATAAAGGATTGGCGGCGCTGGGAAATGCAGCCATGTTGTTTGTGGCGGCGGGGACAGCCGGGACAGCCGTTAAACCCTGTCTGGCCATCATGGTATCCATCGCGCTCTGAATTGTGGCTCTTTCGGCGGCTGCAGCCTCAGTCCTGCCGCTGCCGGATAGCCCGGTTACGTTGGGTATAATGATTGCCGCCAGGACTCCGATAATCGCAATTACAATCAGTAGTTCAACCAGGGTAAAACCTTTTTGGATACCATGCAGTGTGTGTCTTCTGTTCATATAGACCCTCCTTGGTTTTTATCAATTGTCAACGCTGGCAGAATATAAACGCATACAGATAGCAGGGATTACCTGCAATCCGTGAAGTTATCATAATTTATGATTGCCGGTGCAACAACCAAGTTAACACCCATATCGCTTGATATGTTTGACATAGCTTAACCCGAAAAATACTGGGTGGGCCATTTTTGGGATCAGGAGGTTTACAGGGGTGCTGTTATGTATAATGAATCAGATGGGAATATAGTTTTATTACAACAGAGAGATGAGGAAAAAGGTATGAGCGAACATAATCAAAATCAGCCGGATGATAAGGCTGTTCGTTATGAACTGTCTTTAGATGCCCATGAAGCCCTGGAGGGTGCCACCAAAGTCCTGATCAGAAACGGGAAAAGGTTGGAAGTAGTAGTGCCTCCCGGGGTTTCCGGAGGTAGTATAGTGAAGTTGACTAATGCCCTGCAATTAACCGATTCCAGACCGGGCGATATTTTGGTTCAGGTAAAAATCAAGGAGCCGGTTTCTCAGTCTAAATCTTCCGGTAGTGTTATTGAGATTACGGATTCCGATTTTGATAAGCATGTTCTGGAGGCGGAATTGCCGGTGGTGGTGGATTTCTGGGCACCCTGGTGCGGTCCCTGCCGGATGATGGCACCCATTCTGGAACAGGCCGCGGCCCAATATCAGGGCAGGTTCAAATTCTGCAAGATTAATGTGGATGAGAATCAGGTTTCTGCCGGCCGCTACCGGGCTATGAGTATTCCTCTCCTGGTTTTCTTTAAAAAAGGAAAAGTGGTAGATCAGAGCCTGGGCGCTATACCGGCTGTGCAATTGAAAAATAAACTGGATGGAGTGCTGTCCGGCTGAAACACCGGCACCTCTAGGAAGACGTCTTGTCCGTCTCTTTTTTCCACCCTGACCGCCGGTTATCCAGATAACTGACCGCGAAGAGCAAAAACAGGCAGACGCCTAAAGCAGCCAGGTCTAATCTGAACGTGGTCACCCCCAGTTTACTGACCAGTCCAGTCAGCCCGCCGCCAATAATCGCGGCCAGAGCGGCATTGGAAGTCAGCTTAAGGCGCTCCCTAAAAAAACCCAGGATGACCGGCATTATCACTCCACAGGTATATATGGTATAGGCCAATAACAGGGCTGAAATAACACTCTTCAATACCAGAGCCAGTAATAAGGCGGCTACACCTATCAAAAGCATACCCAGGCGGGAAAGGCGGAGGGTTTTGATTTCATTTCCATCTTTTTGAAATGGCCGGACCAGATTTACGGATAATGTGGTGCTGGCGCTCCATAAGGTAGCGCTGGCACTGGACATTACTGCCGATATCAGGGCTGCCAGTAATAGTCCCGCAGCCCAGGGGGGCAGAGTATCGGTAATCAGAGTTGGGAAGGCAGCCTCCGGACTAATGTTGGGGAAAAGGTAAAAGGCACCCATACCAATCAAAATTATGCAAAAGGCAAACGGCACCAGTACGCCTGCGGCCCAGAAAGTAGCCCGGCGGGCGGTTTGTCCATCCCTGGCGCAAAACAAACGAGCGTACATATCCGGTCCTACTACATAGGTCAAACCAATCAAAAGCAAATAACTTACCAGATCAGTCAGACTGAATTTGGAACTGAGAGGGAAAGCCAGTTTATCGGCGGGTAAGGCCTGCCATAGAACATCGATTCCTCCAATCTGGTTTACCACTATTCCCGATACCAGAAACAGACCTGTAAAAAGGATGACTATATCCAGGATGTCAGTCCGCACAATGGCATATTGCCCGCCCAGAATGGTATAGCCGATGAAGATGAAACTGAAAACCAGCATCCACAGAAACGGAGAACCGAAGTCGAGCGCGGAGAGGATTTTACCGGCTGCCAGGATCTGACCGGCGGTAACGGCTATCCAGGCTATTACAATCACGATCGAAGCTGCCGTTCCGGCCCGGCGGTCGTATTGACGAGTAATCAATTCGGGCAAGGTATACAAACCATAATTTCTCACTTTCCTGGCAAAAAAGAAACCCAGAATAACCAGTCCGATAACCCCCACCAGCAGCCACCAGGCACCGCTTAAACCCCGGCTGTAACCCAGTCCTGCCAGGCCGATAGTGGCGGACCCGCCAATAATGGTAGCCAGTAGAGCGCCGGCGATGAAAAAAGTGGAGTATTTACGTCCGGCCGCCAGGTATTCATCCAACCTCCAGTGCCTCTTGAAGCTGGTTACCCCGATGGCGATCACCGCGGCGAAATACAAAATGATGACAACAAGCGGTAACATACTGCTCCTTGATTTAGGAAATCTGAAAAATGAGGAGAGATTTTACCGAAACACCCAAAGCTCTTTTCAAGCATTTGGCATTTCCCAGCGTAAAATTTCGGCGGGTTTATAAAACCTGGAGATTATCAGGTGGGTTTTTGCTGTCCAACCAGCGCGCATTCAATATTTTTCCCGCAATGCGGACAGGTCAGGTTGATAGTGATAGGTTGTTTCATGATGCGTTCAGCCACAGCCGTCAGGACAGAATCAATGTTATCCAGGCGGTCATCCATGATCTGCATTTTCTGCTTCAACCGCGCCAGGTCATCCACTTCTGAATTTTCCGCGGGTTCTCTGGCTTTAAAAAATCTGGCCACAACCAAACCTCAAATAAGCAATATATCCCCGTTATCTGCCGTATTATAGCAAAAACCGGGCAGGAAATGCTACTTGAAACCTTGGTCTAAATTTAGTCAATCTGATGTTGATTCAGCGTATAACGAGTAGAAGCAGCCTGAGTATTCAAAAAACAGCATAAAACTAAAGCCTTTTACGGCTATTTGATGGCGGATTTAAGGTGAAATCAGGCATTGACAGGACGTGGTATAATGTATCCGCAATAAAGGGGTGAGGCTGTTCCAACAGGCGGAATACTTATCGCATAATATTTCACGTGTTACTAAATCGTTCGTTGAAATCACATATATCGGATCATGTTTCTGGAAAACAGCGGGCGACAGAGAAAAGGTCTGATTGATTTTTGTCGCGGTCGAAATTGGGTTTATATCTAAAGACCGCTCGTCTTTGTAGGCTGGAGTTAACCTTATACTATCCTTAAATGGGGTTTCCTGATTGCCGGAGAGATATTCCTGTAACAAATTCCCGGAGAGTGTTGTAAACAGGGGCTGCGGATAAATCGGGGGTTGTTAAGCGTTTTTAGTATGCCAGAGCTAGCGTGCTCTCGCGAACAAGTTTGGCAAGAACAGGGTAGGCAGCGGCGGAGGACACATTCGCAGCCTTAATTCTGGTTTCACGGTGCTGTGAAATAGGAAACATTAGCTCGAGCCTGTTATCTTTGTCTGGTTTAGTTTGGCACTTTTTCATAATAGTTAATACTGAAATTGTATATCATCGTACAGGATTATATGTTTGCTTAAATAAAACCACAGATATGTCAATAGGGTAGGCTGTTCTCCGCTCTCACCAGTTACGAGCATACGCGATGTTGACGGAGGTACAAACCGGGTATGGGTACCTATATTGTGAAGCGTTTAGCACAGGCTTTGCTGGTCGTCATTATCGTCACCGCCATTTTGTTTCTGGCTATGCGTTTGTTACCCGGGGATCCAATAAGAATATATATTCAGGAGCAGGACTACTTATCACTAACACCGGAGCGGGAAGCCGCCTTAAGGGCGGAATTTGGTTTGGACAAACCCCTGCCCCTGCAGTATATCGAATGGATGTCCAATTTATTTCGTGGCGACTTCGGAATCTCAATTCATTATCGAGAGTCTGTAGCCACACTCTTTGCGGATCGGATACCCGTGACATTGCATCTGGGAACACTGGCCTTCATAATAGGCAATATTTTGGGCGTATTATTTGGGCTAATAGCGGCTCTCAGGCGCGGTACATGGATTGATACTACGGTTACCTCACTGGCTAATATTGGCATTGCAGCCCCCAATTTTTGGCTCAGTGTCCTGGCCATTTATTTATTCGGCCTGAAACTGGGTTGGCTGCCCATATTTGGCTACACATCACCGCTGGAAGACTTATGGTTAAGCACAAGTCAATTGGTGATGCCGGTGGCTGTGCTGGCCTCCTTCACAGTAGCTTTTATAGCCCGTCAAACTCGTTCAAGCATATTGGAGGTATCACGCCAGGATTATGTCCGCACAGCCTGGTCAAAAGGTCTGCAGGAGCGTGTCATTGTCCTCCGCCACATGCTTAAAAACGGCATCATTCCTATAGTGACTGTCATGGGTGTGGGGCTGGCCAATCTGGTTGGAGGCTCCATGATTATAGAGAATGTGTTTGCTATTCCCGGCATGGGTCGGCTGCTGGTTTTTTCGGTTTTCGGCCAAGATTATCAGGTTGTTCAGGGTGCAGTGTTAATAGTCTCGGTTCTGGTTGTTATGGTCAACCTGTGCGTGGATATACTTTATGGCTGGCTTGATCCCAGGATACGTTACGATTAAGGAGTCCGGTTATGTCCGCCAAAAATTCGGCTCTAACTGAGCTTCCAGAGGCCACCAGGAGTACTGGAGAGTTTCACCGCACCGTTAAGGTATTATTCAAAAGAAAGGTGATAGTCTTCAGTTTTATTGTAATTTTGATAACGATCATCTGTGCCATTTTCGCTCCATTAATTGCTCCCTATGATCCTTATAAACCCAATCCCAGAAATGCCATGGCTCCACCCTCCTGGCAGCATCTTTTAGGTACTGACCCTATCGGCAGGGATTTATTAAGCCGTTTGATTTTCGGTACGCGGACAGCCCTTCTGGTGGGTTTGATTGCTACCGGTATAGCTTCTTTACTGGGTATGACTATGGGGATGATTGCCGGATATTTCACGGGCTGGGTTTCCTTTTTAATTATGAGAATTGTCGACGGGTTAATTTCCTTTCCTTTTTTGGTGTTGGCTTTGCTTTTAGGAGCACTATTGGGAGGCGGACTAACCAATATTATGATTGCCATAGGAATTGGCATGTCGGCTATGTATGCCCGGGTGATGTTCGGTCTGGTACTCAGCATTAAAAATAATGACTATATTACGGCGGCCAGAGCTTACGGAGCCAGCAACATGCGAATAATGGTCAGGCATGTGCTGGTCAACTGCTTTCCGCCGTTTATGGTTCTGATAACCATCAATATGGGGGGGGCTATTATGGTGGAGGCAGCATTAAGCTATCTTGGATTGGGGATCAGTCCTCCCGGAGCAGCCTGGGGCAATATGGTTAATGCCGGTTTCCGTTATCTTTTAACCCATCCAGTATTTGCTATCGTACCCGGAATTGCGATTGCTCTGGTAGTGTATTCTTTCAATATGCTGGGAGACGGATTGCGGGATGCTCTGGATCCCAGACTAAGAGGAACGCTTTAGTCTGCGTTAAGGGAGGTGAATGTATTTGTATTGGCGGGCAAATTACAGGATTCACGGCGGATACGTTCAAGATAGCAAGAAGTTCCGGTCATATTTTTTTGCTCTTTAAGATCATATCAATCAATACCAGGTAAAAAAACAACGAAAGGAGGAGAGTGATGAATAGAACGTTAGCATTATTTATCCTGGTCATCTTTTTAGTCAGTATCATAGTGAGTGGCTGTAGAGAACAGAGCCCAACACCCACACAAGTGGCACCTGCTCCCACCGCTACCCCACCAGCCACAATCTCTCAACCCACCGTTCCAACCACAACTCCATCACAAGCAACACCTGTCAGGCCGGCTGCAACTCCGACTACCGTCGCCACTGCTTCACCATCTCCTGCAGTCTCCAAACATGGGGGAATCCTTAAAATCAGAGCCCCCAATACTCCCATAAATTTCGGATTCACATTCACTTTGCCTGGGGCAGGCTTTTTTGATGCGCAGATAGCCCTGGAACCCTTACTTAGAGCGGATGAAAACGGACTGCCTGAACCCTGGCTGGCCAAAGGCTGGGAAGTAGACCCCAATGGCAAATTCATCACTTTGTTCCTGGAAGAAGGGATTAAGTTCCATGACGGGACCGATTTTGATGCTGCGGCGGTCAAATATAATCTGGACGGGCGACGGGAAAGGGCTCCTGGAGATGTTCCCGGCTTGCTCTCAATTGATGTAATCAACCGTTATACCGTTCGCCTCAATACTTCTACTTTCAACATTGCCCTTTTCAATAGTCTCTATCAATCGGTTGGGTTGATGGCATCCCCAACCCAACTGGCTAAGGGCGAAGCGGCCAGTTTGCATCATCCGGTAGGTACCGGACCCTTCAAGTTCGTTGAAGTAAAACGCGACAGCTTTACAAAATTTGTCAGGAACGAAAACTACTGGATAAAAGGCTTACCGTATCTCGATGAAGTCCATATGGTGGTTTTCCCGGACACCGCAACTTACCTGGCGGCTTTCCGGGCGGGAGAGGTTCACCTTGGCTCAGTAGGAGCCAAAGATGCATTCGATTTGTCCAAGTTAGGTTTTCCAACAGTAACTAAAGTAACCGCTATTGTTGGGTATGCTGGTGACAGCGCCAATCCTCAATCGCCTTTTTCCAGACTAGAGGTCCGTCAGGCTCTGGATTATGCGATCGACAGGGAAGCTATAGCCGAGGCTTTGGGCTATGGCTATAATTTTGCGCTGACACAATACGCTCCGAGAATGAGCCTGGGTTGGGATCCCAAAATTTCCAGGCCATATGATCCGGCTAAAGCTAAACAGTTGTTGGCTAAAGGCGGTTTCCCCAGCGGTTTCAGGACCAGATTGATTATTCCGACTGGATGGGGTAATACGGACGAAGCGGCTTTAACGCAGGCCTATCTCAGGGATGTCGGCATTATGGCGGACGTGGTAGTGGTAGATCAGGCTCCCTATTTGGATAACCGTCAGAAAAGTGGATGGAACAACTCCCTTATATACATTTCCCATAGTTCCTGGCATCCGCATACCGGCGTAGCCATCAACCGCCTGTGGGGCGAAAGAGTGGTGGATTTTATCAGCACCGCGCGGCCGGCCGGATTCCACAATCTGTTGAATATGTCTTTGACTGCGCCTATAAATGAGATGGGCGGGTATGCTACAAAAGTCCTTCAACTGATTCATGATCAAGCCATGGTACTACCCATCTGGGAGGCATCCGGTATTGTTGTGAGCCAGAAGTTCGTGCATGACCACGGGCGCGAAGAAGGCATCAATACTTTGGATTGGAGACCGGAAAAAACCTGGATGAGCCGGACCAGATAAGATAGTTTGAAGGTCCCTCTTTCTTTCTTCGGGGCAGGCTGGGTTTTTCCACCCGCCTGCCCTTTAGTTTTGTCGAAAAGAGCTTGAAAAACGGGTGCCGGAAGGACACCCTAATCCAGGTTCAGGATATTGGGGAACTGGGTGCGAGAGCGGCCACGGGTCAGGCTTTGCGGCAGGGTTTTAGCTAGCTCTTCCGGCGTCCAGCTGCCGTCTTTGCGGATGACCTGCTGGACGGGTGGAGGCTCTACAAAAATCCCCACATGTCCGCGCCAGACTTCAAAAATACAGCCGTTGATATCGCCGGCTTCTTCGCTGGCCAGGTAGACCACCAGGGCGGCTACATCTTCCGGGCGGTTGACCGCTACTCTGGGAATGTTTTCTTTTGTACCTCTCCAGGCAGCCACCGGGCGGATGGCGTTGCAGGTTACCCCGAATTCCGCGACATCACGGGCGACAGTGCGGGTGAAGCCGATAATGCCTTCCTTGGCGGCGGAATAGGGTGCAAAACCCTTCCAGCCCAATCCGGTATGAGAGGCGGTATTGATGATTCTGCCATAACCTTGCTTTTTCATCACCCCGCTGGCGGCCCGTGTACAGTAAAATGTGCCAAAAAGATGAGTTTTGATCTGGATTTCCCAATCTTCCGTTTTGATTTCACTGATGTCCTGAGGGTCTTTAACCACTCCGGCATTATTTACCAGGACATCCAGGCGTCCATAACTGGCCATAGCTGTGCGGATGATGGTTTCGGCCCCTTTTTCGCTGGTTACACTTTCATAGCTGGCCACTGCCGAACCCCCGGCAGTCACGATTTGGTTGACTACTGCGTCTGCCGGACCCCGCGAAAAACCGGTGCCGTCAGGCGAGGTGCCGATGTCATTGACCACCACGCTGGCTCCCTGGGAGGCCAACTCTATGGCTTCCGCCCGGCCGATACCATTGCCTGCGCCTGTGACCACGGCTACCCTGCCCTTTAAAAGATTGCCCATGTTCTCCTCCTTCTTTTTGCCGAGTTTTGAAGTTAGCAGGATTTTAGCACCGCAAAGAAAAAATTACAACCCAAAGTCTACCTGAATTTGACTGTGGGCAGGCTGGCTTGACTTTTAGCGGCAAAAATTTGATAATACCCATTGTGGGCGAAAAATACGTCTTCACCAGCGCCCATTATCGGTGTTCCCCGATAGCTCAATGGTAGAGCGCGCGGCTGTTAACCGCTAGGTTCCAGGTTCGAGCCCTGGTCGGGGAGCCAGCTTATCAAGGCTCTCTCCAAAGAGTTATATTGTCTGGCTATAATAAACAAAATTTGCTAATGACATTTGGTGTTATAGCGCTTGTAAATCAGGCCTGAGTTGTGTTTAAAATACTTGGGCAATTGAAATACTGGCTGGCCCAAAGGAAGGTCATTCCCCCAAGGTTAATGACCCAGCGCCATTAATGCATTTTAGGGTATCACTCTAAATTTGGGGCTACAAAGCTTCAAATAGGCTTTTCGAATTTGGGCCAAGCGAAATTCTGGAATTATTTGTCTGATTTTGCTAAATAATTTCTCTTTTAGCCATTAGAAGCGTTAAAATACCGCGAAAGCGGGTCAGCCAGGCGAACTTTTTGCGGAAACGGTGTCTGGAGAGTAGAATAAAAAGTCCTGAAAAATTGGACTCAGGAAGGCAGCCAGGAGCAGTTTTCGAGGCATCCGGCTATAAGCCTCCCTGCACTTTTCAGCTCCTTATACCAGCGGTTCTGCCAGGCCGGATAAAAGCCAGTCAGGGTATATAGTTAATCAATTCTGCTGTTCGTGATCACAAATAGACAGGAGGTACTTTTAATGATAAAGAAGACGGTAAGATGTACATCATGCCAGTTCAAAGGCGTTTTCAAGGTACCCAACGGGATAAAGGTAAAATATGCCAGATGCCCCGGATGTGGCAGGATTTCATTGAAATGACTTTGCCCAGAATACAAATCATGCCGTCCGAAACCGGTACCCTGGTGCACGACAAGATCCAGCAGAAGATAAACGCCGGCTGCCAGATCCAAAATGAAAATCTTGAAGAAGTATGTCAAAACGCCTGGAAATTCTCTGCCGATTATTACAATCGTTCTCAGGTTGCTCTGGACACAGCCCTGAAACAGGTCCCGGCTTATGTGTCATGGCGAAGCTTCGATCCTGGAGATGGATATCACATTGATGAGCGTTATGCTGCCCTGCCGGTGTTTACCAAGAAAGGCATCCGTAAACACTTTCCCATGGGATTGCTGCCCGCTGGTCGGGATATTGACGTTGGTCTGGCTAGCGGCGAAATTGAGTTCGAAGAAACCAGCGGCACAACCGGAGAGAAAGTGACCAATATATGGTATCAAAAGTGGTGGGATGCATCAGAGAAAGCGTCATGGAAACTCAACAGCCATGCCAGCCAAATTGCCTATGATGACCACAGAGAAGCGATCCTGGCCAATCCGCCAAATGTGGGCTTCGTTTCAGATAATGCCGATCTTTCTATAGAAAACCGGCGTTTATCGCGCTTTCTTTTTCTGAATGAAAAAACCCAACCGTCCTCATGGTCTTCCGAACATATGGAGAGAATGATTGCAGAACTAGACGAGTACAAACCCGATGTTTTAGAGGCTGACCCGCCGGTACTGGCAACATTATGCCGTTACGCAGTCCAGCGTAACATTGCTATTTTTAAACCCAGCCTCATCGTTTTAACTTACGAATATCCCATAAAATTCCATTATAACCAAATTCTGAAAGTCTTTGACACACCCATTGCCAGTTCTTACGGAAGCACCGAGACCGGCTACGTCTTCATGCAGTGTGAAAAAGGAAAATACCATCAAAACAGTGAATTTTGCCGGGTGGATTTTCAACCTTTGAAGCCGGAACATGGAGGGCCTCTTTTGGGGAGGATCCTGGTGACAACATTTAATAACCATTGGTTTTATTTAGTCCGTTTTGACGTTGGAGATTTGGTGCGCATTGAAGAAAGTGGGAAGTGTTCCTGCGGCAGGGACTCAGGCTTGATCCTTTCAGCCATTGAAGGGAGAGTTACCAATGTCACATGGACATGTGAGGGGAGATTGGTATCTTTGCGTGAACTGGATAATACCCTGAGCATACTGAAGGGGGTTGATGAGTACCGCCTGGACCAGGTGACTCAGGGGACATATGTCTTACATCTGGTAAGCCAGCGACAGGACAAACACCGACTGACGGAAGAAGCTTCTTTTGTGCTAAAACAGCTCTATGGTAACGATGCCAGGATCTCGGTTGTCTACAAAAATATGATTCGACCGGCAAAATCGGGGAAATATCATGTTTCCAGAACCCTTTTTCCCTTTGATATCAATAACTACCTGCTTAATAGCGTGTCCGCCCAGGAATAATAAGGAGACCAATTCCTGCCGGCGATTCAGAAAATTATGAACTAAAAAGGAATAAATGACCAGAATTTTGCCGGCCAGGCCTTCAGGTTCGAGCCCTGGTCAGGAAGCCAGTTTTTCCAGAGCGGCCCTGGCGGCGGCGGTTTCCGCGGCTTTTTTGCTTTTTCCCGAACCGCGGCTGAGTACCTGATCTCCCACCGAGACCTCAATCACAAAATGGCGAGCGTGTTCAGGTCCGCTGGTTTCAATCACCTGATAGGTGGGAGTGGTCTGCCGCTCAGACTGCATTTTTTCCTGTAAGATCGACTTGTAGTCAGAGCCGGCCACCTTTTCAGCTTGCCTGTGCAACTGCGACCCGACAAGCTTAAGAATAAAGCTGCGGGTTGTTTCTAGTCCCTGATCTAGATAGATGGCTGCAATCAGGGCCTCAAAAGCCCCGGCCAGATTAGCCGGTTTGAGGCGTCCGCCGCCGGACTGTTCGCCGGCTCCCAGATACAGATAGCTGCCCAGGTTAATCTTTTGAGCCAGACCGGCCAGCATCTCCTGGCGGATCAGGGCGGCTCGCAGACGGGTCAATTCACCTTCTGCCGCTTGCGGCAGATCATGGTGCAGTTTTTCGGCGACAATCAGGCTTAAAACGGCATCTCCCAGAAACTCGAGCCTTTCATTGGATTCCGACGCCAGTTTGACATTTTCATTAATAAAAGAACTATGAACCATAGCCAGCTTCAGAAGAGAAATATTATTAAAGCTGATTCCGATGGTCTCTTGCAATTGATTCAAATCGGTCAAACTAATCTCACAACGACGGGCTTAAGCCTAACCCAACTGCCATTCAAATTCGGCCCCGTCGGGCAAAACTCATTCTAAATGGAAATCATATCTAGCTGAAGACTTATTTTGGGTATTTGGCCAGAGCTTTTTGCAAGCCGGGCAAGGCGCCTTCAAGCACTTCTTTTCCCGTGCAGTACGATATGCGGAAATAACCGGGAGCCCCGAAAAGCGAGCCGGGCAGTGTCAGTACGCGCACTTTGGCCAGTTCACTTACGAAGGTGGTATCTTCCATGATGGGCGACTTTACCAGAAGGAAGTAAGCGCCTTCCGGTTTTACAGCCGAATAGCCGGCCTGAACAAGACGGGAATAAATAAAATCTCTTTTAACGCGGCAGGAAGCTATATCCGGAAGCAAGCCCTGTAAATTACGTACCACGTTTTGCATCAGAGCCGGAGCATTGACAAATCCCAATGTCCGATTGGCATGAATTAGTCCGCCAACCACCACTCTGGACTCTTCACAAAGCGGGCTAATGGCAGTGAAACCGATGCGTTCAGCCGGAATTGACAGCTCTTTGGAATACGAACCGACGATAATAGTGTGCGGATAGTAGTTCAGGATCCAGGGGCAGGGGGTAGTCCCGTAGTAATACTTGCGATAGCTGTCGTCGCTAATTATATAAATCCGCGTGCCAAAAGCCTGGCTGCGCTGCAAGATGAGATTAGCGATCTTCTTCAAAATCTCCGGCGAGTAGACTATTCCGGCGGGGTTATTGGGGGAATTAATAATTATAACTTTAGTTTTGGGTGTTAGAGCTGCTTCCAGGACCGCCAGATCGGGTACAAAATCAGCCGTAAACGGCACAATCCTGGCGACTCCGCCGTGATTGGTCACATAGGCTTCATAGTCATAGCCGTAGGGAGCAAAAAGAATCACTTCTTCATTTGGGTTGAGGACTGCTTTAATAGCCATATTAATGGCTCCGGAGGCTCCGCTGGTCATAATAACTTCCGCCAGGCTGAAATTGAGGCCGGTCTCGGCCTTCAGATAGTTAGCTACAGCGGTCCGGGTATCGATATAACCGGCGTTTTCCATATACCGGTGCAGGCCGGGACGCGGCTCGGCCAGGATATTTTTCAGCTCACGGTTAAACTGTTCAGGCGGCTCAACCTCAGCGTATTCACCAGTGAGGTCGTAAACCTTGTGGCTGCCGTAGCGCAAAGCCAGGATGGCTTTATCCCGCGCTAGTTTGGCCAGGAAGGCATCCCGCTGGATTCCTTTTTTAACAATTTCAGAAATTGGCATAGAAGTATTCCTTTTGTTATTTACCTGTTCTCCGCTTTGGAGGATTTCCGCCGACCGTATTCAAACTCAAACCGAGTTAAGACCCGCCGACCGGATACCGCTGCATTCCAAAGTTTGTTTTATCAGGTTAGATTCTTTCCAAACAGGAGTATGGCCTGCGCTGATTTAACCCTCGGGGGGCCGCATTTTAGCTTTTATTCGATACTTTTTAAAAGGTTGGCCATTTCAATGGCGGTCAGGGCGGCTTTGGAACCTTCGTTGCCCTGTTTGGTGCCGGCTCTTTCCACAGCCTGTTCCAGGGTATCCGCGGTAATGATGCCGTAAATAACGGGTAAACCGGTATTAAGACTAACGTGTGCTATGCCTTTGGTTACTTCCGCGGCGACGTATTCAAAATGGGGAGTTGCGCCGCGAATCACCGCTCCCAGGCAGATGATGGCGTCGTAACGGCCGGTTGCTGCCATCTTCTGGGTAGCCAACGGGATTTCGAATGAACCGGGGACCCAACAGACTTCGATGTCGCCCTCGTTAACGCCGTGGCGAGCTAAAGTATCCTGGGCTCCTGACAGCAGCTTGCTGGTAAAAAATTCGTTGAAGCGAGAAACTACGATGCCAAATTTAAGTCCTTCACCCAGTAGCATTCCTTCGAATGTATTGCTCTTCATAATTGCTCCTAAACTGTATCTTTTAAGTTACCGCATCATTGTTACTGTGTGCATTATAAACTCTAATCCAATCGGGTTCAACAGACTTTTGAAGGGCCGGATTCAGGTAAATTGAGCTTATGGCCCATTTTTTTCTGTTTGGTTTCCAGATAACGCCGGTTATACTGATTGGGCGTGACGACCAGGGGAAGAGTTTCCTTCACTTTAAGTCCGTGACCTGCCAAACTGATTATTTTGGTGGGGTTGTTAGTCAGAAGCCGGATTTCACGGATGCCCAGGTCGCGCATAATCTGGGCGCCAACACCGTAATCGCGCAGGTCGGGAGAGAAACCCAGTGAAACGTTAGCTTCGACGGTATCCATACCTTTGTCCTGCAGAGCATAGGCCCGGATTTTATTGTGAAAACCGATTCCCCGTCCTTCCTGGCGCAGATAGATAACCGCCCCACGCTTCTCTTTAGCCACCTGACTGAGAGCCTTTGCCAACTGTTCTCCACAATCACAGCGCAGGCTGCCGAAGATATCGCCGGTGGCACATTCACTGTGTACCCTGACCAGAACCGGCTCAGGTGTGCAGACGTCGCCCACGATCAGCGCCAGGTGTTCTGAAGGATCGACGTCGCTCTTATAGGCAATGGCAGTAAATTCACCGAAGCGAGTGGGCAGTTTAGCTTCAGCCACGCGGTGAACCAGCTTTTCGGTCCTGGAGCGGTGGGCAATGAGGTCGGCAACGCTGATTACCTTGAACCCGAATTTTTGGGCCATCTCTTCCAACTGGGGCAGGCGGGCCATAGTGCCGTCATCGTTTAAAATTTCGCAAATGACGCCGGCCGGATAGAGCCCCGCCAGTTTGGACAGGTCGATTATAGCTTCGGTATGTCCGGCCCTGACCAGCACTCCGCCTTCTTTGGCGCGCAGGGGAAACATGTGACCGGGATAAACCAGGTCGGAGGCTTTGGAATTGGGATCGATAATGGTACGCACCGTTTGGGCGCGGTCGGCGGCCGATATTCCGGTGCTGACTTTGTGTTTGGCTTCAACTGAGACCGTAAAGGCGGTGGTGAAGCGTGAAGTATTGCGGTCAACCATCAGGGGAATCTGCAATTCATCCAGCCTGGCGCCGGTAACCGGCATGCAAATCAGGCCCCGGCCGTATTTGGCCATAAAGTTGATGGCTTCGGGTGTGATTTTCTCGGCAGCGATAGCCAGGTCGCCTTCGTTTTCGCGGTCTTC
>DATIKD010000391.1:0-4243 GCA_035477965.1 Dehalococcoidales bacterium
AGCAAGCTGCAAGAGATTGTCAGCCAGTTTATCAATAAAATGAACGAAAGACCTTACTCCGATATCGCCCGTCCGCCGGAGTTTCCCGAGGTATATCTCAACCGTATTAAAGCCCTGGCCCCTCCTCATATGGCAGCCTCCAAAGAAGAGATGCAAAAAAGGATTGCATCCAGTTTGGGCCATTATAATGCTCCCGCGGTGATTTACATAATGATAGACAAATCCTTCTTTTACACCTCTCGCGGGACCAATGTCTGGTCGCTGTACGATTGCGGGGCTGTGGCACAGAATATCGGTCTGGCAGCGGTCAATCACGGTCTTGGGACAGTGCAGCAGGCTCAGGCAGTTATTTTCCCGGACATTTTAAGAAATGTATTGGGAACACCGGAATCCAAGTTATTTGCGATTGGCATTGCTATCGGCTATCCGGATTGGGATAGTCCGGTAATGAAAGGACCTCGCTCCACTCGCGAACCTCTGGAAGTGAATACCCGTTTCGTAGGTTTTTAGTTCTCCTGAACTATAAGGTTTTTAAATGGGGAGTGCGCGGTGCCTGAGACTGATTTTGACCTGGCCGGTAAAAACAGGGGGTAAACCTCTTTTTAAACCGAAATGGAGTTTCTTATACAGTCATAAAACAGGCTAACAAGTTCCGCTCCGGCACTGCGAACTCCTTAACAGAATACACTCTGAAGAAATGATTAGTCTGTTTACAGATATTCATGGCTTTGGGTTCAAGATCTTAAAAACAAAGATAAATTCGCCTGATAGAGCTAAGTGAGATTAATGGCAGAAAAACTATATGCGGGAATAGAAGCCGTCGGAACCAAGTTTGTTTGTATTATAGCCTCCGGTCCATCCGATATACGGGCAAAAATACAGATTAAAACCACCACCCCTGAAGAAACTCTGGCACAAGTAACGGCTTTTTTCAAAAAGGAATTAGCTCGGCAGGATGTTGCACGTGCAGGTATAGGCTCCTTCGGACCTCTGGAACTTGATCCGGACTCCCAGGCATATGGATTCATCACCACTACTCCCAAGCCTGGCTGGGCGCAAGTGAACCTGGCTGGGATAATTCATCGAGAGTTGGGACTTCCGGTAAGGATAGATACGGATGTGAATGCGGCCGCCCTGGGTGAATGGAGATGGGGAGCTGCGCGAGGACTGAACGATTTTGTCTATCTGACTGTGGGTACTGGAATTGGTGGAGGAGTGTTTTCAGGTGGCAAGCTGGTCCATGGGTTGATTCATCCCGAGATCGGCCACATGCTGATACGGCATGATAGAACCCGCGACCCATATCCCGGCTGCTGCCCGGCTCATGCGGATTGCTGGGAAGGACTGGCCTGCGGCCTGGCAATAAAAAAAAGGTGGGGTCTTCCGGCGGAAGAGTTGCCGGAGGGACATCCAGCCTGGGAACTTGAAGCTTACTATCTGGCACAGGGCTTGATGAACCTGATCTGTACCTTGTCTCCCCGTCGCATAATTCTGGGTGGAGGAGTTATCAGGGCTTCTCATCTGTTGCCTCTGGTGAGAGAACAATTAACTAGCCTGATGGGTGGTTATTTCCAAAACCCCGCAATAACTGAAGGACTGGACTCTTACCTTATCAAACCTGGTTTGGGTGATTTGGCCGGAGTAATGGGTGCAATAGCTCTGGCTGAGGGAGTAACGGAGCCGGAAGAGTAGAACAAGCCCGGCATTTGTATCCTTTCTGTCTTTCAACCGGGTATTTAGTAGACATAACAGCATTTACCGACAGTTACATCACCTGGTTGAAGTCATTTCGTTTTTGTATCAAGGTTTGATTACTAACTCCCTAATACTGTTCAAAAAGAAGCCTGCCGTGTCAGTCCTGAGTTTCGAAAAAAGATGACAGAATAAATAGATTTATTTTAACTCTTACGTTTCATCACCATATTCAGAACATCCAGGATATCTTTCTCCGAGAAAGGCTTGCGGATAAACATGAGAGGTCCGAAGGACATGGCTTTAACGGCAGCAGATTCATCAGTTGTTGAAATTAACAGTACTACCACCGCATTTTTGCCTTTTTCCTTTATTGATTCCAAAACCTGAGTGAGGCCGGTTCCCCCAACCTGGGCATCCAGTAATATTAAGTCAAAATGCTGTTTTTTCAATTCATCCAGGGCTGCGGCCGCATTGGATGAAGTAGTTACACCATAACGCTGTTCGTTAATAATATCTTTAAGTTGTTCTCGGATGGCTGCCTCAGCTTCAATAACCAGCACCGAACCAAGATTAGCCCTGGCCTGTTCAGTTAGCCAGTTATCCAGGATATCTTTCTTAAAACGCCAGTTGCCGCCTACTTTGAAAGCTGGCAGGCGCCGCTTCTGAGCCAGTTTGTATACCGTCATGTAGTTCAGACGGAGATAAGCCGCCGCTTCTTTAATGTTCATTAATTCATCCATTGTGATACTCCATCCTTAAAATAATTATCATAGTTGATTATTATATATCTTTATATTAGATTAACAAAACATGTCTGTCAAATTATTATTATTACCTTTTTAATAATTAAATCAATCTATAATGATATATATTACTGAATAGAAAAATGAAATCATTGTATTGAGATAGTTGTAATGTTTTTCGGCGTTCATTATAATGCGGAAAACGGCGGTTAACGGTAAAGATGAACGAAAAAATAAAAAAACTGATTGAACAGATGACACTGGAAGAAAAAATTTCGCTTTTGGCAGGTTCGGACATCTGGCATACATCTGCAGTATCCCGTTTAGGGATTCCGGCGATAAAAGTAACGGACGGCCCGTATGGGGCTCGTACCCAGGCAGACAATAACTCGGATCATACTTACCCTGCTACATGCTTCCCAACCGGTGTGGCTATGGCTGCAACCTGGGATGTCAATCTGGTGCAGCGGATTGGCGAAGTTCTGGGAGATGAAACTCGGGAACGGGCCTGTGCGGTGCTTTTAGGACCCTGTGTTAATATCCATCGGACTCCTCTGGGCGGACGGAATTTCGAAAGTTTTTCGGAAGACCCTTTTTTATCCTCGAATATTACTGTGGCATTTATCCAGGGTGTGCAAAGCCGTCAGGTGGGCGTATCTGTTAAGCATTTTGCTCTCAATAACCAGGAATTCGCCAGATTCTCCATAAGTTCAGAGGTGGGGGAGAGGGCTATACGCGAAATCTTCTTTCCCTCTTTTGAAAAAGCGGTAAAAGTGGCCGGAGCCTGGACGGCAATGTGTTCCTATAACAAAATCAACGGGACTCATGCTTCTGAGAACAGGTGGTTGTTGAGCAAGATTTTGAAAGAGGAATGGGGCTTTGAGGGGTTAGTGATGTCCGATTGGTTTGCGACTCACAGCACCGTAGAGGCGGCCAACGCCGGTCTCGACCTGGAAATGCCTGGTCCGGCTCGTTTTTTTGGCCGCGATCTGGTTAGTGCGGTTAAGCAAGGACGGGTGAGCCTGGAGGTAATAAACGATAAAGTCTCCCGGATTTTGAGTGTAGTTGAAAAATCCGGAGCCTTTGATAAACCGGCCAAAAAAGTACAAATAAAAAACACCGCCGTTCGTCGCAAACTGGCACGGCAATCTGCCGCCGAATCCTTTGTTCTCCTGAAAAATGACGGGCGGCCTTTACCGTTAAAAAAGAGCAAGATAAAAACTCTGGCTGTCATCGGTCCCAACGCCGCACAAGCCTGTGTGGAAGGTGGCGGCAGTTCGATGGTTAAGCCGCACTATAAGGTATCACCTCTGGAAGCGCTGAAAAAGGTTTGTGAAAATAAAATTAAAATCCGGTTTGAAGCGGGCTGCCGTTCTAACCGTTTAACTCCGGTTTTACCTGCTCGCTTCTTAATCTCAAAACCAGGCAAGACCGGTCTAAAAGCGGAGTTTTTCGCAAACAATGACTTCAGAGGACGGGCAACTACTGAACGGATCGACCGGAATTTCCATTTTCGCTGGTTCGGAGATAAACCCCCGGCCAGGAATATAAGTTTTGATAATTTTTCGGCGCGCTGGAGCGGGGATTTTCGAGCACCAGTCAGCGGAAAATATAAATTTGGTATTTTGACTCAGGGATGGGCGCGTATTCTTCTGGATTCGAAGGAAATAGTCTCCACTCGAGGGCTAAGTTTTGCTTCTGATTTTGATATCGCCGAAGAAAACACCGGAGAATGTGAACTGCAGGCCGGTAAGGTTTATCCTTTTAGCATCGAATATCAAAAAAACCCCGACCAAAAAAGCCTG
>DATIKD010000392.1:0-2448 GCA_035477965.1 Dehalococcoidales bacterium
CCGGCCTGATATACGCTTCAATTTCGGCGTATGGTCAGACTGGACCTAAACGGGATTATCCGGGTTTTGATCCGGTGGCACAGGCGATGGGTGGTATGACGGCGGTTACCGGATTCTCCGATACACCTGTCCGCTGCGGAGTTTCCATTGCCGATTTTTCTTCAGGCATGTTTGCGGCCATGTCAATACTGGGGGCTCTGTACCATAAATTACGGACCGGAGAGGGGCAGGTCATAGATATTTCCATGCAGGAATCCATCTGGCAGTTATCTTCAATTGAGTTTGCGCCCTATTACTTTTTACAGGGTCGAAATCCACCCAGGCTGGGTAACGGTCATTCTGCCATGATCCCGAGTAATGCCTATCCGACCAAAGATGGGCGGGTCTTTATATCTGCCGGAGTCCTGGTTCAGGTCCATCGTTTATATACGGCCATCGGCCGGCAGGATTTAATTAATACCCCGCTAGGAGCTAACCAAAACCAGAGGGTTTTACATCGCCAGGAAATTGATGAAATTATTTCGACCTGGACCAAGACCAAAACCATGGATGAAGTTCAGACCATTTTAAAAAATGCGGATGTGCCCTGCACCCGGATCCCTACCTTCGAAGAGGTCTGTAACGACGAACAATTGAAGAGCCGCAATATGATAATTGAGGTTGAACAAACCATTTCCGGAAAGGTCAAAGTCCCAGGCTCACTGTTCAAGTTTTCCAAAACACCCGGAAATATCGGCTTTCCGGCTCCGATGCTGGGTGAAAATAATCAGGAAATATTATCCGATTTGCTGGGATATTCCGACGAAAAGATCGAAGGTTTATCCAATGAGAACGTACTATAATAATACTGTTCAAATACAGGAGAGGTCATATTCAGAAATTAAATTATATTACGGTGAGACAAAATTTTGGCAAGTAAGAGAAGTGCTGTAATTGTGGGTGGCGGTTACAGTAAAATTGGTGTCAGACAGGCTTCCTGGCTGAATATGATTCAGGAAGCCGCCGGAACGACTGCGGAGGATATCCCGGGTTTAAAGCCCTCAGATGTAGAGGGAGTAATTATTGGTGGTTAGACATTTACGCCTTTGGACCGTGAATAAGTAATGAACCGGATGGAGCGATATATCCGAACCATGTATATAAGGAATAATTACCAACAGATATCAATATATTGAAATAATACTGCAAAAAGAAGGAGTGTGAACTGTGAAAGAAATAAAAAATTTTGTAGTTTTGGGCGCCGGTGCGATGGGAGCCCAGATCGGGGCTCTGGCTGCCGAATCCGGATTCAATGTCGTCATCCGCGATATTGAAGAAAAATTCCTGGACAGAGGTCGTCAGATTGTTAATGCCAACTACGATAAAAGAATTGCCCGCGGCCGCTTTACAGAAGAAGCCAAAAAACAGGTGCTCAGCCGGATAAAATTCGTAACTGATTTGAAAGAGGCGGTCAAAGATGCCGATTACATCATCGAAGCCGTACCTGAAATCCTGTCCCTGAAACAAAAAGTCTTCAGTGAAGTTTCTCAGTATTGTCCTCCGGAGGCAGTATTTGCCACCAATACCTCGTCATTAAGCATTACTGATATTGCCAAAGGGTTGAAACGTCCCGAACAACTGGTCGGCACTCATTTTTTCAATCCTCCCAGCACACTGGTTTTACTTGAGATTATTAAAGGGGAGAAAACCTCACCTGAAGCAATAGCAGTGGCGGATGTCGTCGCCAAGAAAATGGGTCGTGAAATAGTCCACGTTAAAGATGGTCCCGGTTTTCTGGTGAATCGAATTTGGGTTATTATGGCCAATGAGTCAGACTGGGCAGTATCTTACGGTGAGGCGAAGGATATCCTGGCAGTGGATTCAGCCGCAAGGTATAAAATGGGTTTACCCATGGGACTGCTGGAAATTGACGATGTTTTGCAGGGCGGGGCGATCGACACCCGCTACCATGTTCTGGAACATTTCCGTGAGACTTTTGGAGAAAGTTACCGTCCCGGTCCTCTAACTGAAAAAGCTTATAAAGCCGGACATTTCGGCAAACGCAGTGGGGCGGGTTATTATGACTGGTCTCCCGGCAAAACTAATGAAATCCCGATGAACGCTGGCGCCGATTTCGATCCCATCCGCCTTCTGGCGATCGGTGTTAACGAATGCGCCAAGTTAATCGAAACGGAATCAACCACCAAAGAAGAGATTGACAAAGGGGTTTTAACTGGTTTGAACTATCCCAGAGGCATTTTACGCATGGCTGACAGCGTGGGCCTGGATAAAATAGTGGGCGAATTAAAACGTCTGTATGTCCTTTATAAGGAAGATAGATATAAAGCTTCGGCTTTACTGGAAGCAATGGTTGCCGCCGGCAAAGTTGGTCGCCGCAGCGGGGAAGGTTTCTATACTTATGGTCCGGGCGAATATGAGTTCGTAAAACTGGATATCAATAAAGAAGCG
>DATIKD010000393.1:0-2066 GCA_035477965.1 Dehalococcoidales bacterium
GGCCATCCTGCTGGTGGATGCTTCGCAGGGGGTTGAAGCTCAAACCATTGCCAATGCCTACCTGGCCATTGATGCCGGACTGACCATTATTCCAGTCATTAATAAAATTGATTTGCCTAACGCCATTACGGATGAATGCAAGGTACAGATTGAAGATATGCTGGGCCTGCCTTCAGAAGAAGTCCTCCTGGTTTCAGGCAAAACCGGGCAGGGTGTCCCTGAATTGCTGCAGGCGGTAGTTGACCGTGTCCCACCGCCTCCGGCCAATGAGTCAAAGCCGTTACAGTGCCTGATATTTGATTCGTACTATGACTCTTACCGGGGTGTAATTCCCCACATCCGGATTTTTTCCGGCGGCCTGTCCAAAAGCCAGAAAATTATGATTAAGTCCACCGGCAAGGTCTTTGAGGTGGATGAAGTGGGGTATTTCACACCGGCATTGGTACCCACTGCCAGTCTTAAGGTGGGTGAAGTGGGTTATCTGGGCGCCATTATCCGTGAAGTGGGAGATATCCGCGTGGGTGATTCCATTATCTCTCCGGAGTTTCCCGAAACGCCCGGTGTTCCCGGGTTCAGAAAAGTATTGCCCATGGTATTCTGCGGTATATATCCCATCAGCACCAACGACTATCCCAGGTTGACCATAGCACTTGAAAAATATCAGTTGAACGATTCTTCTATTGTGTACGAAAAAGAGACCTCGGCTGCCCTGGGGCATGGTTACAGGCTGGGTTTTCTGGGCATGCTGCATATGGATATCACCCTGGAACGCCTGAAAAGGGAGTATGACCAGGATTTGATTGCCACCATGCCGTCCGTGGTTTATAAAGTGATCACACGCCGTGGGGATATCATCGAGGAAATGATGATTGACAACCCCTCCCGTTTTCCGGATCCGCAGTTTGTTGAACGTATCGAGGAGCCCATCGTGGCAGTCCGCATCATTGTGCCGAACGATCACATTGGGGCTGTAATGGCACTTTCGGAAGGTTCGCGCGGCACTCTCAAAAGCATGGACCATCCGGATAAAAGAAGGGTCATTTTGACTTACGAATTTCCTTTGGCGGAGATTATTACCGGCTACTACGACAAACTGAAAAGTGTCAGCCGCGGCTATGCCAGCATGGATTATGAACTGGTGGGTTATAAAACCGGACCCCTGGTCAAAGTGGATATCCTGGTCAAAGAAAACCAGGTGGATGCCCTGTCATTTATTTCCGATAAAGAAAGCGCAGTAAGCAAGGCCAGGTCACTGGTCCATAAATTACGCAAACTTATCCCGCGCCAGTTATTTTCGATCCCTCTGCAGGCTGCCATCGGCGGAAAAATTATTGCCCGGGAAGATATCGCGCCGATCCGCAAGGATGTGCTGGCAAAATGCTATGGCGGCGACATCTCCCGTAAGCGCAAGCTGCTTGAAAAGCAAAAAGAAGGCAAAAAGCGCATGAAGATGGTTGGTTCTGTGGAAGTGCCTCAGGAAGCGTTCCTGCTGCTGCTCAAGATGGAAGATGATGATTAACCGGCTAAAAAATTACTTCCGGATTTATGGCGGCAATCCGGAGAAACACCTTCGCTCCGTCTTCCCCCCGGTACCCTGTTAAATCAAGACTTGTTACGCCAGCCTTTCACCCTGTATACCACTATCGGCTGGCTTTTGCCCTTAAATAACTGCGGGGGCAAAGCTTCTACCTCCAGGAAGTCCTGAGTCTGTCGGTAGGTTTCCGGCCCTATCATAATTTCCCGTCCCGGCGTTGAACCGCAAATGCGGGAAGCCAGATTGACGGCATCCCCGATGACGGTATATTCCACCCGCCCGGATGATCCCAGATTGCCGGCCACCGCCTTGCCGGTGTTGATGCCGATGCCGAATTGAACTCCGGTCAGGTCGGTATTGCAGGCGCACAGTTCGACCATTTTGGACTGGGCTTCCCATCCTGCCTTTACCGCTAATCTGGGGTGTTCAGCTTGAGTCTGCGGGGCATTCCAGACTCCCATCAGGCTGTCTCCGGCAAATTTGTTGACCAGTCCCCCGTTTTGTACGATGGCGTCAATCATCACCGGCAGAC
>DATIKD010000394.1:0-2639 GCA_035477965.1 Dehalococcoidales bacterium
TAAAAACATCCAGCCGGAAGCAGCCAGCATGAAAAGAGCGAGCTGAACGGCACCCTGAGTAGGCCGCCGGTTCCAGATAATACAGGCAAAGGTAACGGCAATGGCAATAATAACTAGCTGGATCAGCGATGAGAGCGTAAAATCAAATGTCATAGCTTTCGGTTCCGGCAGGTTTTCAGGCTAATTTCCATATATGTCTATAGTACCATAAATCGTTTCACATAATATTAGTTGCATTATATAAGACAATCCAGTCGGATAAAAGCAGGAAGATAGTTAGAATAAGGCAAACAGCGGAGAATTAACATAAATACAGTAGAAAAAGGCGTAATTATGTGTGTTAGAACACTATTTATTGCATCTTTGGCGCATTTTCACAATATTATCCCGGATGAAAGGCAGCCTATTGACTAATTCAGTAAGACGGAGATATAGGATCACAACAAGAGATCCTCTTGCAATTGAGCATCCGAAACAGTATCGGCCTTTCATTCCGGTTATCGGAGAGGCAATCAAAAATAAGGGGAGAAAAAATGGCTGTACAGTGAATGTTCAGGAGTGACAGAATCGCTGAACATTTAGGGGTGACATATTCGCTGGACAACAATGGTCTAGAAAACCCTTTTAAGGCAATACTGAGCATGCTATAATCGTATTTGGATACTTTATGTTTTGTAAATATGTTTTAGTGTAAAAAGAGTCTTACCGAGCCGGGAATATAATATTATCCGAATAACATCTGGAGGGAATAGATGTCAACTATCAAAGCTGTCCGGGCACGGGAAATCCTGGATTCCAGAGGCAACCCCACCCTTGAGGCTGAAGTTGAATTGTTTGATGGGACACTGGGAATTGCGGCTGTTCCCTCAGGAGCTTCAACCGGCAAACATGAAGCGGTTGAATTACGAGACAATGACAAGAACCGCTATAACGGCCTGGGAGTTTTGACTGCAGTCAACAACGTCAACCAGTTTATCGCCCCCGCTGTAGTCAATCTGGAGGCGGTGGACCAGATTGATGTGGATGAGCATATGATAAAGCTGGATGGCAGTCCTAATAAATCCAATCTGGGCGCTAATGCCATTCTGGCGGTCTCGCTCGCCAATGCCCATGCCGCCGCCAACTTTTTGGGTATCCCGCTCTACCGTTATCTGGGAGGGGCTGGCGCCTATACTCTGCCGGTACCTTTAATGAATATACTGAACGGCGGCAAACATGCCTCCCATTCCACTGACTTGCAGGAATTCATGATCGCACCTACCGGCGCGGATAGTTTTTCTCACGCTCTGCAAATGTGTACTGAAATTTATCAACAGCTCAAAAAGGTGCTTAAAGCTAAAAATTATAATACCAACGTGGGTGATGAGGGCGGCTTCGCCCCTTCACTGGAATCCAACAGTCAGGCCGTAGAAGCCATTCTGACGGCTATTGAAAAAGCCAACTACCGGCCCGGCAAGGACTGTTTCATTGCACTTGATCCGGCCTCCAGTGAGTTTTACCGCGATGGTTGGTACGTGCTGGAAAAAGAGGGCAAGACTCTTAACAGTGAAGAAATGGCCGATTTTTATGCTCGCTGGACTTCGGTTTACCCTATTATCAGCATTGAAGATGGCATGGCGGAAGACGATTGGGAAGGATGGAAAATCCTGACCGGAAAGATAGGCGATAAAGTCCAACTGGTGGGTGACGATCTATACGTGACAAATGTGAAAAGGCTGGCTCAGGGAATTCAGCAGAAAGCCTCCAATTCCATTTTGATCAAACTGAATCAGATCGGGACGGTAATTGAAACACTGGATGCCATTCGCATGGCGCAAACTCATAACTGGACTGCCATTGTCAGCCACCGTTCCGGGGAGACAGAGGATACCACCATCGCAGACCTGGCGGTGGCTTTGAATACCGGTTTCATTAAAGCCGGAGCTCCCTCCCGTACCGAAAGAACAGCTAAATATAATCGTCTGCTGAAAATAGAGCAGGAATTGGGCAAATGCGCCCGCTATGCCGGCATCCAGGCATTTTACAATATCAGAAAGTTCGAATAAGGATTGACCGTCAAGCGCCGGCTTTGAGCTGAATAAGCCTGTTATCTGTCCGGCACTGAATAATCACCTGAAAATGAAAGAGATATTTCCCGGCCTTTACCAGGTGCCTTTAACCCTTTCGGGTTTTGAGCCTGGTTCAGTTAATATTTACCTGGTTAAAACCGCTTCCGGGCTGACCGCTGTGGATACCGGCTGGGATCTGCCAGAAGCAATTTCCTCTCTGCAGGCTCAACTGGCGGAGATTGGGGCTTCTACCAGGGATATAAATGAGGTTATCTTAACTCATTTTCATATTGATCATCTGGGTTTGATTCCCCGGTTAAAACGAACTCAGAATATCCGAGTATACCTTCACTCGGCTGAAATGGGCATCATGAAAATCCGCTACACCGGAATTGACAACTTTTTGCCGCTAACTGATCGTTTTCTGCAGACTCACGGGTTTCCGGTCGAGGAACTGGTGCCGCCGGAGTTTCAACTCCCGGTACCTGAAAACATGGATAAAATATATCCGGATGTACCCTTAACGGGAGGAGAAGAGATTCGGGTTGGGAATTACGTGTTCAGGGTCATCAATACTCCCGGTCATACCCC
>DATIKD010000395.1:0-3120 GCA_035477965.1 Dehalococcoidales bacterium
AACGAAGTTGAACAATAACGCCAGGCGGGGCCCGGTGCTCTTTACCAACGGAAGGGATACCCAGCAGTCAAAAATACTTATTAATGGTGGGTTAGGAGGGTTTGTTTCATTGACTGCTGGTTTCAAAGATGTCATGCTGGAGGCCTCGAAAGGCGAGGCCGAAGCATCCGGAGGAGGGGTCTCACCCTCGTTTTTCCATAACATAACTATTAACAACCAGAATGGAAGATTTTAACAAAGCTGCCCAAATTTTCCTGCGCATAATTTAGACTGCAGTGACTGGTCCTTGTATTCGGTGGAGAGAAACTGATGAAGTGTGACACTGATGGGGTTTCGGTGCCGGTTTTGTTATCTATTCAAAGGTCAATCGGACCTGTAATGAAGATAATATAGAATCTCCCAGAATTTCAATTAGCTAACGCCTCAGGCATCTGCTTATTCAAACCGGCATTTTTTATCGGATCCGGCTAAATCTCCATGGGTTTAAGATCTGAAGCAACTCTGAGCTCTGCCCCGGTGATAGCCTGTATTTCCTGCGGAGTCCATTCAGGCGCAGTTTCTTTAAGAACAAGACCCTGAGGGGTCACTTCAACTACGGCCACATCAGTTATGATTAGTTTTACGCAGAGAGGAGCGGTTAGAGGATACGAGCATTCTTTCATAATTTTGGGTTGATTGTCGCGAGTTGTATGAGTCATTACCGCAATCAGACGGCCGGCGCCAAAAGCCAGGTCCATAGCCCCACCTATATTGCCTATCCCTTTGGGCGTGGTAGCCCAATTAGCCAGATCTCCTTTTTCAGAAACCTGTAATGCGCCCAGAACACATAAATCTATGTGTTGACCCCGAATCATAGAAAACGATTCATCATGACCAAAGAAAGCCATTCCCGGTTTACGAGTAGCAAACTGGCCGGTGGCATTGACCAGATGAAAATCCTCGTCGGCTTCAGTGGTCGGGGTGGGGCCATACCCCAGACAACCATTTTCAGCGTGGAAAATAACCTCTTTATCTTCGGGAATATAGTTGGCTGCCAATGTGGGAATGCCATATCCCAGGTTTACTACCATCCCGTGTTTGAATTCCTTCGCCACCCGCAGCGCCATGGTCTGTTCATCCAGCCGAGCTTTCATTTATTGACTCCTTTTTGGTGATGGGTCTGACAACTATGCGGTTGACATAGATACTGGGCGTAACAATTGACTCCGGGTCTAAAGAGCCCAGCGACACCAATTCATCGACTTCAGCGATCGTGGTTTTGGCCGCTCCGGCCATGACTGAATTAAAATTACGTGAAGTTCCCTGATAAACCAGATTGCCGTAACGGTCTGCCCTATAGGCTCTTATCAGGGCAAAATCAGCCTTGAGTGGATATTCCAGGATATTTTTTCTCCCACCAAAATAACGTGTTTCTTTACCATATTCAAGCACGGTTCCTGCTCCGGTCGGAATATAAAAAGCGCTTATGCCGGCTTTGGCTGCCCTTATTCGCTCTGCCAGTGTGCCTTGAGGCACTAACTCTACCTCCAATAGGCCTGCGGCCGATTTTTCCTGTAAAAGGGCTTTGCCATCCGGACGTTTTACACCCGGAAAAGCACAAATAACTTTTTTCACCTGTCCATTTTGTATCAATATACCGCCATCATCGTAGTCAGGAGGTGTTTTCCGAAAGGGCATGGCGCCGGCTTCATCCCTTCCGTATCCGGGAGTATTGGCTATCAGAGTTAAATTCTTAACGCTTTTTCCGGCCAGGGCTCTCAGCAAGTTGCTGGGAGTACCGTTAGCCGGCCCGAATCCACCCATTAAGATTACTGCTCCGTCAAAAATATCCGCCACCGCCTCATCAAATGAGGGTATCACTTTGTTTATCATAATCGGGCTCCTTATAAACCGGATAATTTCAGATTGAAGAATTCCGGTCAATCATCTTTGCCCCAGAATTGTAACACTCCCAATGCCGCTGCCGGGATTCATGCCAAAATTATGAATCAAACCCAGGACAGGGTTCTTCCGCTGCCTGGGTCCCGCTTTTCCCTGCATCTGTTTATAAACCTCATACATCATGCGCAAACCGCTGGCCCCGATGGGGTGCCCGAAACTCTTCAGTCCGCCATCCGGATTTACCGCCAGCCGACCATCCAGATTAAAATACCCGTTCTTCACATATTCCGGCGCCTGTCCGCGCGGACAGAATCCGAGATCTTCCATAATCACCAGTTCGGTAATGGTGAAACAATCATGCACTTCAGCCAGGTCAATTTCCTCGTTTGGATTCTTGATTCCTGCCATGGCATAGGCCTGCCGGCTGGCCCTGACGGTTTCTTCCATATGGACCATGTCATATTCCGGCTGCAAATATCCCTGTCTGGCACCCACCGCCAGCCCGAATCCTTTTACCAGCACATAATCCTGGCGAAAACTTTTTGCCATATCTGCCCGGCATAAAACGGCCGCGGCAGCCCCATCGCTTACGCCGCAGGCATCAAATAAACCCAGGGGCCAGGATATGATGGGGGCATTCATCGCCTGTGCTTCGGATATTTCTCTCTGGAAATGAGCCCGGGGATTAAGTGAGCCGTTGTGATGATTTTTAACTGAGATTTTGGCCAGTGTCAGCTTCAATTCTTCATACGTCAGGCCGTAATGATGCATATAGCGGGTTGCCATGCGGGCGAAAAACATGGCGGCTGATAATCCCCATTCCAGAGTTCCGTTGCCACCCGCCCCGCTGACCGTACCCAGTCCACCCATTCCCTGATCTTTTAGTTTTTCGACCCCAATGGCCAGAACAATGTCATAAGCTCCGGAGGCTATTCCGAAGCAGGCATTGCGGAAAGCATCACTGGCGGTAGCGCACAGGTTTTCAACGCGCGTCACCGGGATGTAGTCGAATTTCAGCGCGGCCGCCAGTGGTTCAGCGGTATTAAGACGGGTTGTCCCAAACCAGGCCGCCTGAATATCCGCCGGACTAATGGCTGCGTCCTGGTAGGCCTCATAAGCGGCTTCGACGATTAAATCTTCTGGACTTTTATCCCAGTTTTCTCCAAATTTGGTGCAACCCATCCCAATGATGGCAACTTTATCCTTCAGGCTTTCCATCAGCGCACCTCTCGCCTGTTT
>DATIKD010000396.1:0-4815 GCA_035477965.1 Dehalococcoidales bacterium
CATTTGCGTCGCCTGCTTCAGCCGGGATATTGCCGGAGCGCTGGGACTGCACCGCGCGGCGGCAGTGCAGTACATCCGGCCGGAAATTATAGGGTTGGTTTTGGGCGCTTTTATTGCAGCCTTAAGCTTTAAAGAATTCAAACCCCGTACGGGCTCAGCCCCCCTGGTACGTTTCTTGCTGGGCATGTTTGCAATCTTCGGCGCCCTGGTTTTTCTGGGCTGTCCCTGGAGGGCTTATCTGAGGCTGGCCGGGGGAGACTGGAATGCCATTATCGGTATAGTGGGGCTGGTGATAGGTATCGGTATTGGTGTACTGTGCCTGAAAAAGGGTTTCAGCCTGGGACGCAGCCGTCCCGCCCCCAAAGCCATGGGTTGGGTTTTTCCGGCAGTAATGATAATACTCCTGGTCTTTTTGCTGGCGGCCCCGTTATTCGGCCGGGATGCCCAGGGCAATCTGGTGGGACCCATCTTCTTTTCCAAAACCGGCCCGGGGGCCCAGCACGCTCCCTGGATAATTGCCATTGCGGCGGCCCTGGTCATCGGGTTTTTGGCCCAGCGCAGCCGTTTTTGTACGGTGGGGGCTTTCCGGGATGTCATCCTCATGCGTGATTCTCACCTTTTGTATGGTGTTCTGGCTCTGATTGTAACCGCGTTCATCGTTAACCTCATCATGGGAAGTTTTAATCCCGGTTTTTCCGATCAGCCGATTGCTCATACGAACGGCTGGTGGAACTTCGGGGGCATGGTCCTGTCCGGTCTGGCTTTCACTCTGGCGGGAGGCTGTCCCGGCCGTCAACTATTCCTGGCAGGTGAAGGTGACGGAGATTCTGCCATGTTCGTAAGCGGCATGATAGTGGGGGCGGGTTTGGCCCATGGATTCAGTATTGCCAGCTCAGCGGCTGGCCCATCCGCTTTTGGTCCCATTACCGTAGTGGTGGGAATTGTAATCTGTGTTATCATTGGTTTAACCATGCGCGAATTGAAGGTTAAAGGATAAAGAGATGTCAGAAATAACGATTATAGATGCCAGAGGTCTATCCTGCCCGCATCCGGTAATGCTGACCAACCAGGCGGTAAAAAAACTGGGTAAAGGCTCGCTGGAAGTTCTGGTTGATTCCGGTACAGCCCGTGACAATGTTTCCCGTTTTGCTCAAAAAAATGGCTGGAGTGTTAAAATAGAAGATTCGAGCGGCAGTTTTTACCGTGTGGTGCTGCAAAAATGATATATCTGGATAATGCCGCCACTTCCTGGCCCAAACCGCCGGAAGTGCTGGATTCAATCAAGGAAGCAATGGATTTGGCCGGGGGCAACCCCGGCCGTTCCGGCCACCGTCTTTCGATCGAGGCGGCCAGGAGAATTTATTCCTGCCGTGAGAGGCTAGCCGAATTTTTTAATCTGACGGACGTGCTGCGTGTCATCTTTACCCCCAATGCCACTTATGCCATAAACCTGGTTCTTAAAGGTCTGTTAAAACCGGGTGACAGCGTGGTGACTTCGGGCATGGAGCATAACGCAGTCATGCGTCCTCTGCGTTTTCTCGAAGGGCAGGGAATCAGGATAAAAACGGCAGCCGGCGGGGCGGACGGCACTGCCGGAGAAGATGAGATTGAAGACCAGTTTGATTCAACAACCCGCCTGCTGGTGTGCACCCATGCCAGCAATGTCACCGGTATAGTCCAACCTGTAGAGAAATTAACCGCGCTGGCTCACCGACGGGGTGTAAAAGTGCTGGTGGACGCAGCCCAGTCAGCCGGAATCCTGCCCATCGATATCCGAAGAAGCGGCATTGATTTTCTGGCCTTTTCCGGGCATAAGGAGCTTTTGGGACCCACCGGCTGCGGAGGCCTTTTAATTCATCCGGATATTGATGGCTCGCAGATTACTCCGCTGGTCCAGGGCGGGACCGGCAGCCGTTCGGACCTGGAATACCAGCCCGAGGACTGGCCAGATAAGTTCGAGGCCGGCACGGCTAACTTGATAGGCATCGCCGGACTGGAGGCAGGCTTGAAATACATACAAGCCAGAGGAATAGAAGAACTGCGTGAACAGTCCATCAAATTGCGAAAGCAGTTATTGGAGGGGCTTTCGGTTATACCCGGCGTGAAGATTTACGGACCATCTGATCCGGAGGCCGCAGTGGCCATTGTGTCCTTCACTATCAAGAACAAAAACGTCTCGGACACGGGTTTATTCCTGGATGAAGAATTCGGGATACTGACCCGGGTGGGATTGCATTGCGCGCCGGTTGCTCACCGCGCCATGGGTACCTTCCCGGAGGGCACCGTCCGTCTTTCACCCGGGCTTTTTACCACTGAGGATGAAATCCGGAAAACTCTGCTGGCGGTCCGGAAGGCAGCCCGTTCATGAAGCGTTGGGGGGTAGCCCTTTTTCATACTACTTCTTGCGTCATGCAGGCTGAAAAAGCCTTCCTGAAAGCAGGGCTAAAAATTAAGTTGATTCCAACTCCCAGGCAGTTTTCCAGCGATTGCGGCATAGCCGTCCGCTTTGAATGGGTAGACCTGAATAAAGTTGAGGAAATTTTAGACTTTTCCGGCATTGAATTTGATACAATACACTCAATAGACCAACGAGATAACATCAGGGAGACTTAGAATGAACAAAGAACTGAATCCGCGCCTGACTAAGACTGTACGCGGCGCCGGTTGAGCTTGCAAGCTGGGTCCGGAGGACCTGCATCAAGCCCTCAAAGATTTACCCCGCCTGACTGATCCCAACCTGATTGTGGGAATGGAAAGGATTGAAGACGCCGGAGTATACCGGATGAATGAAGAACTGGCCATTGTGCAGACTGTGGACTTCTTCACTCCGGTGGTGGATGACCCTTTCACCTTTGGGCAGATAGCGGCGGCCAATTCGTTAAGTGACGTCTACGCCATGGGTGGCAAACCACTGACGGCGATGAATATTGTCTGCTTCCCGGTACAGGAGATGGATATTTCGGTACTGCGGGAAGTTTTGCGGGGCGGGATTGAAAAAATGCGGGAAGCCGGAGTGGTGCTGGTGGGCGGGCACAGCGTTGATGACCGGGAGATTAAATACGGGCTGGCAGTTACCGGCACAATTCACCCTCAGAAAGTGATAACCAAAGAGGGCTCCAGGCCGGGTAATAAGCTTGTATTGACCAAACCGCTGGGGACCGGTATCATCAGCACAGCGGTCAAGGCTGATATGGCCAGCCCGCAGGCCGCTGAAGCTATTATCAAATCCATGTCCACACTTAACCGCCGGGCCTCCGAAGTGATGCTGGAGGTGGGAGTGGATGCCTGTACGGATATCACCGGCTTCGGCCTGCTGGGGCACGCCTGTGAAATGGTGGAAAACACTCCGGTAGGGTTCCTGATTTATGCTGACCGGGTCCCTTTCTTCCCGGATGTCCTGATGCTGGCCGAGAGCGGACTGGTACCCGGAGGTCTATACCGCAACCGGGATTTCCGCCGGCCGCAGGTGCATATTTCTGCCGGAGTTGGCCAGTATCTGGGAGAAGCTCTTTTTGATCCGCAGACGTCCGGCGGCTTGTTAATTTCGGTTGCGGCAGAAAAGTCGGAAATGTTACTCCAGAAACTGCATCAGGCCGGAGTATCAGAGGCGGCTGAAATCGGCGAGGTTATCCGTCAGCCGGAGGGTGAAATACGGGTGGACTTTTACCGCTCGGCCTGACTCAGGAGGCAGAGCCAAGGCCGGCTATCGATGCCCAGCCAAATCTGGAACCGCCGGAATTAGTTAACCGGACCCAATAAAAGCTGGAAATTATGGACAGCTTATGGCCCCGCCGGATGCCCAGCGCTGAAATTATCACGGTTTTAAAAGCAGCCGGGGGAAAGGCGGCAGTCTAGATTGTTTTCAATGCGGAGATATCCGGTGCTATAAAAGACAGTGAAACAGGTTCCCCGTTTTAGAACGACAGAAAATCTTGTTTCAGGGTGCAAAGTGTCGGAAATTCGCCAAAAACATACTAAGGCCTGGCTCAAAGTGAAGCCCGCATTCCGTTCGGTCTGGAAATTTCTGAGTTCCATTAAACTGGCGGTCATACTGATTCTGGTACTGGTGGGGCTCAGTTTGATTGGGGCTCTGGTTATCCAGGTGCCTGACGAGCTGGCTGCAGATAGTCAAAAATACGCCGCCTGGCTGGAAAACACCGCCCGACTCCAGACCGGCGTCTGGTACCCCATTTTGCGGCTGCTGGGGCTTTTTGATGTTTTTCATTCCGTCTGGTTCATTTCAACAGGGCTTCTTCTGGTGGCCAATATCTGTGTTTGCAGTTTTAATCGCTGGAAACCGGTCCGGAGTCTGGTCGGCCGGAGAAAACCGGACACCAACCCCTCCCACTTTCTGGAGAATCCAGACCGTCGCTTATTCGCCGGAATGTTTTCGACCGAACGGCTGATTTCCTATTTGAGAAAAAAGGGTTACCGGACGGAGACTGCGTCTGAAGGCCGGAACAGCTATTTATACGCCGTAAAAAACCGTTTTTCTCCGCTGGGAACCTATCTGATACATTTCAGTTTGATCTTTTTTATTGTGGGATACGTGACCGGTCAATACTGGGGGTTCCAGAATAGTTCATTTGCGCTGACCGAGGGAGAAACAAAAGCTGTGGGACAGGATACCCGGCTGGCTTTGAGACTGGAGTCCTTTCATATTGAGAATTACCCCGACGGCAGTCCGCGCGATTACCGCAGCCAGGTAACTCTTCTGGAGGATGAAAAAGAGGTAACAAGCGCTCTAATCCGGGTCAACCAGCCCCTGAAGTACCGCGGCGTACGCTTCTTTCAGGCTTACTACGGCCCCACCGC
>DATIKD010000397.1:0-1681 GCA_035477965.1 Dehalococcoidales bacterium
GCTGTCTCCAACTTCCGCCTAGGCATGCTTAAGTGGGTCGTCCCAGCCCTGGCTATGCTGCTGGCTTTGAGCCTGTTATTCCTTTATATCGAGATCAGGCAGGGCATCCGAAAAACCAAGTAGAGTGAAAGAGTAATGGAATGGGAGGGACTGACCAGGCTTGGTGCGGGCAGTCCCTCTCTTGAAAAATGATATCGTGACACTAAAAATGACGTCGGATATGGGATATGCGAACTTTTGTAAAAGGATTTTTCATGGTCAGTGTATTGGGCAGTCTGATGCTGGGCTTTTCTGCATGTGGTGCGATAAAGAAGCCTGCTGACTACGGGCTTACCGATCCGGTGAACACACCCTCAATAACCGATATCCCTACACTGCCACCTGAGTGGGAACGCAGTGGATGGAAGCTGATCTGGCAGGAGGAATTTGAGGGCAGCGAGATCAACCTGAAAAACTGGACATTTGATATCGGCGGCGACGGCTGGGGCAACAACGAATTGGAGTTTTACAAACGCGGACCTGAGAACGTACGCCTTATAAACGGCTTGCTGGTGATCGAAGCCCGGGCAGAAAGTTTCGGCGGGCGGGATTTCACCTCTGCCAGGTTGAAGACACAAGGGCTGCAATCATGGACTTATGGCCGCTTTGAATCCCGGATCAAGATCCCCGCCGGGCAGGGCGTGTGGCCTGCTTTTTGGATGTTGGGGGAGGACATTGCGCAAATCGGATGGCCGGATTGCGGTGAAATAGATATTTTGGAAAACATCGGCAAAGAGCCCAATCGCGTTCACGCTTCCGCGCACTCGAAGGATTATTTTGCCAGTCACAGCCTGACCGGCTCAATGGAAATTGACACTCCGCTCTCGGAAGATTTCCACATCTACGCAATTGAGTGGGATGAGAACGAGATCCGCTGGTTTCTGGATGAGGAAGAATATTTCCATATTTCCAAAAGCGAAGTTCCGGGGGGGTGGGCTTTTAATAAACCATTTTTCATCATCCTCAACCTGGCGATTGGTGGCAATTGGCCGGGCGCGCCAGATGAAACCACAATATTCCCAAAACAGATGTTGGTGGATTACGTCAGGGTTTACCAACGTTCGGATTAAGCAGAAATGCAGGCACTTCTCAGGCAGCCTGCTTTATAATTGAGATTCGGAACTACCAACTATCCTAAAAATTGTGATCAAGAAACAGGATCTAAATGTCTGATCGACCAGTTTCCATCCCTCATTTCACGTTTCAGGATTTTCAGACTAAACGAGCCTTCTCGAGTTTTCTTCCAGGCATCGCCGGGTTGAATGGCATCCCCATGTGGGTCTTCTATGTCAACCGCGGACAGGGCATCGCTGGGTTCGGCGTGGAAAGCAAGGATCATCCCCTGATGGAATTCCAGGCAGCCCAGCGTGCCTACCAGGTCGCGGCCCAGGTTGGCTTCCGCACATTCCTGAAGGGCAGCCGCGCCAGCACGGAATGGACACATGAACCCTTTGGGGAGACGGGGGAGGATAACTCCCACCGCATCATGATCACGGGCTTGAATGAATTTTTGATTGAAGAGATCAATGAATCGCTGGGTCTGAAGACCACCGTTCAGTATTTCTTATTGCCCAACGAACCTTTTGCTGCCCTGGTGAGGCAGGTGACTTTCACCAATATTGGCGTAGGCAGCCTCCATCTG
>DATIKD010000398.1:0-4464 GCA_035477965.1 Dehalococcoidales bacterium
ACCAGTGAACCACGTGTCTGGGCCCACCGCAGGAAGCGGGGGCTGATCCGGTTGGAAGCCTGCTGGTCCAGTGAATAATTAATTAAACCCGGAAAGAGCCTTCTTCCACCTCTTCCCAGTAAAAAAACCAGTGTGCCGCCAATGCCAGCCCCGCTACCGGCCACCAGCGCTACCAGATGCGGCTCGAGACGGCTCCCCAGAACAAATGTCAAAGCCATGTAAGAGATGGGAGTTGGAATGCTGCTTCCGGCGATAAAGGCTACAATGAATGCGCCCAGGTAGCCGTAATGCTGCAACTGTTCAATTTCTTCCCAGTATTTAACAATTAGCCAGATGGAGGCAATTGTCGTTAATACAAAAATCGTGGTTATTATTATGTATTTCTTGCGAGGGCTTATTTTCAGCTACCTCCATCCGGCTGCAAGTCCGTCAGAGTGTCTTCAGATTATTCTTTTTTACTGAAGACCAGTTCATCTTCCACCAGATCCACGAATATAGTATCCCCTTCCTTATACTCTCCGGATAAAATCCGGCTGGAAAGAGTATTCTCAACCTGTTTTTCGATTGCCCGTCTCAACGGCCGGGCGCCGTAGACCGGATCATACCCGGCGTCTGCCAGCCAGCTTTTGGCCGGCTTTGTCAGTTCAAGTTTCAGTTTACGCTCAGTTAATCTTTTCTGCAAGTCTTTCAGCATCAATTCCACTATCAATCCGATTTGCTCACGGGTGAGTTCATGGAAAACGATGATCTCATCCAGGCGGTTGATAAATTCCGGACGGAAAGCTTTCCGTACATCCGCCATTACCTGATCTTTCATGTTTTCATAACTCTGTTTTTGGGCTTTTGTGGCATTTTTGGATGTCGCAAAACCGATCGGGCCTTCCCGCCGGATATGCTCAACTCCGGCATTGCTGGTCAGAATAATGACCGTATTTTTAAAGTCCACGGTCCGTCCCTGCCCGTCAGTCAGACGGCCGTCATCCAGTACCTGCAAGAGGGTATTATAAACCTCCGGATGAGCTTTTTCAATTTCATCCAGCAAAATAACCCGGTAAGGCCGGCGCCTGACCGCCTCCGTCAATTGACCGCCCTCTTCGTACCCCACATATCCGGGAGGAGCGCCGATCAGGCGGGAAACGCTATGCTTTTCCTGATATTCAGACATATCCAGCCGGATCATAGCTGTCTCATCATCAAACAAGAACCAGGCCAGGCTGCGGGCCAGTTCGGTTTTACCCACACCGGTCGGCCCCAGGAAAAGGAAACTGCCAATCGGCCTTTTGGGATCTTTCAATCCGGCACGGCTGCGGCGAATAGCGTCCGAAACTGACTTGACCGCTTCATCCTGGTTTATCATGCGCTCATGGATGCGCTCTTCCATTTGTACCAGTTTCTGCGATTCACCTTCCATCATCTGGCTGACAGGAATACCGGTCCAGCGTGAGACCAGTTCGGCGATGACTTCCTCATCCACTACTCCGCTGATTTTAGCCCGCTTCTGCCATTCCGCTTTGGTCCGATTATGCTCATTCTCGGTTTTCAAACGTGCAGTCCTGATTTTCGCGGCCTGTTCAAAATCGCTTCTCTGTATCGCCGCCTCCTCTTCATTTTTCAACTGCTGCAGCTTGCCTTCCGAGGCCTTGACTTCCGGTGGCGCGCTCTCCCGGTCTATACGGAGCTTGCTGGCCGCCTCATCTATCAAATCAATGGCTTTGTCCGGTAAATGCCGTTCGGTAAGATAACGCTGGCTCAACTTTACCGCCGCAACAACCGCCTGCTCAGATATTTGAACTTTATGATGGGCCTCATAACGCGGTTTCAACCCATTTAGAATCTGAATAGCCTGTTCAACTGTAGGTTCACCCACATAGACCGGCTGGAAACGCCGCTCCAGGGCTTTGTCTTTTTCAATATGCTTTCTATATTCATCCAGTGTGGTTGCGCCAATGGTCTGCAGTTCTCCCCTGGCCAGGGCCGGTTTAAGCATATTGCTGGCATCAATGGCGCCCTCTGAAGCACCGGCGCCCACTACGGTATGGATTTCATCAATGAACAGAATCACCTCACCTTTGGCATTTCTGACTTCATCCATGACCGCTTTCAACCGCTCTTCAAATTCACCCCGGAATTTGGATCCGGCTACCAGTGCGCCCATATCCAGGGCGGCCACCCTGCGGCCTTTCAACGAATCCGGTACATCATCGGCCACAATTTTCTGGGCCAAACCTTCAGCGATGGCAGTCTTTCCTACTCCGGCATCACCCACAATTACCGGGTTGTTCTTGGTCCGTCTCGTCAAAATCTGCATCAATCGCTTGATTTCTTCTTCCCGTCCAATGACCGGATCCAGCTTCCCCTGCCGCGCCAGTTCGGTCAAATCACGGCTGTATTTTTCCAACGAGCGGTATTTGCTCTCCGCCCGCGCATCTGTGACGCGGTGTCCGCCGCGAATATCCTTAATCGCCTGGAGCAATTTTTCACGGTCGATGCCTGATCCCCGCAAAATACTGCCGGCCTCTCCTCGCTGATCGGCGGCAATCACTAAAAATAAGTGTTCCGTGCCAATTAGCTCATCGCCCATGCTTTTAACTTCGTTTTCAACAATCTGGAACAATTCCTGAATACGGGGAGTAGCATAAATTTGCCCACCCTCATAAGCCACCTTAGGCATTCTTTGCAAAACCGCACCCGTTTTTTGCCGGACGCTGCCGATATCCACCTTCAAATGCTGTAACAAATCGATAATGGGCCCTTTTTCCTGCTGAAGCAGAGCCAGTAAAATATGTTCGATATCCCACTGGCTATGTTTAAATGTCCGTACCAGCTCCTGAGAGGCATTTAGTACTTCCTGAGCTTGTTCGGTAAATTTTTCCTGACGCATTATTCACCTCCCCGGTGTTCTTTCAACTCTTCTTCCAGTTCCAGCACCCGGTTCTGCAGTATGACAATCTGCTGAGCCATTCTCAAAATAACTTCGGCTCCGGCCAGATTCACCCCCAGTTCATCAATTAACGATTTCACCCGCCTGAGCTGTTCCAAATCCTTTTCGGAGTACAACCGGATATTTCCCTGCGAACGGGAAGGCTCTACAATCCCGATCCGTTCGTAATACCTCAGGGTATGAGTTTGTATACCCAGAATTTTAGCGGCTACGCTAATGACATAGCGTGGATCTCCATTTTCTTTTTTCATCTCATTGCACCTCCCATGAAATTAACCCGGACGAATTTCTCTCAACCTGTTAAATAGTGTCCTTTCTTCGGTAGACAGCCCTTTAGGCAAGGTGACCTTGACGTTTACCAGGAAATCACCGCGAACGGCTGAGCCCAGATGCGGCATGCCCTGGCCGGTCAGGCGAAAAACCTGCTCGTTTTGTGTTTCAGGCGGAATTTTGAGCATCAGGCGCGAGCCCTTCAAAGTCGGCACCTGTATTTCTCCCCCCAGCACGGCTGTGGTTAAAGGCACATGTACATCAACCACCAGTTCATCACCCTGGCGTTTAAACTGCGGATGAGGACTGACATTGATGACCAGGTATAAATCGCCGGCCAACCCGCCAGGTGTCCCAGCTTGACCTTTACCGGCTATTCTGACTCTTGACCCGGTATCCACTCCGGCCGGAATCCTGACTTCCAGGCGTTTGACTTCAGACACAACTCCGGCACCCCGGCAGACTGAACAGGCCAGATTCTGGATGCGGCCGGTGCCCCGACAGGATGAACAAGGGGATTCGGACTGCAAAGAAATATTGCGCGTGGCCCCGTTGAAACTTTCTTCCAGAGAGACTTCAACTTCATACTCCAGGTCCTGACCTTTGCGCGGCCGGGAAGTCCGGCGGCCATATCCCCCCATCCTCCCGCCCAGCAGGTCACCGAAGATGCTCTCCAGGTCACCTTCCTCAAATTGAATTGTCTGACCATCTCCGCCCCCCTGTTGATAAAATCCCCGGCCACCCGCCGCGGCTTGCTGGCGAGCGGCTTCCGCCATTTGCTCGCCATGTTGCCAGTTTTCACCGTATTTATCATACTTTTGGCGTTTTTCACTGTCAGACAGTACTTCAAAAGCCTGATTTATCTCTTTAAAGCGTGACTCGGCCTCTTTATTTCCCGGATTTACGTCCGGATGGTGGATACGGGCCAGTCGCCGGTAGGCGGCTTTGATATCTTTATCAGTGGCAGTGCGGCTAACTCCCAGGATGCTGTAATAATCTTTTCCCGCCATGTTTTTGGCCTCACTTTTAAAATTAACACTTAATACGGATCAATACCCGTGTGATAAATTACTTAACAAATACATGTTAAGTCTTTTGATAAAAAATGTCAAGAGTTGGCGGGGTTTTGGAAACCACACTTGTCTAAAATATGATTCCGTAACGAGCCTGGGTTAAGACTGAATATTGGGAGAATACCCTGATTTTTCCTGCTCACGATGTAAATAAGATGTCATGCCGTAGGTCTCGAAAGG
>DATIKD010000399.1:0-2000 GCA_035477965.1 Dehalococcoidales bacterium
TGGATAAATTAGCCCAGCAGGCCTGTGAATCCATAGAGTACAACCATGGCAAAGCTTACATCGCTAAAACCGTGGATGATTGCCTGAGTATAGTGGATAAACTGGTTGGCAAGGGCAAGTTGATCGTCAAAGGCAAGAGTATGACCGCCGAGGAGATCGGCCTGCGCGAGCATCTTGAACACAACGGCCATGAAGTTTATGAAACCGACCTGGGCGAATTTATCATTCAGAAGCTGGGTCAGCGGCCTATGCACATCCTTTCGCCTTCAATCCATGTCCCCAAGGAAGATGTAGCCAGGCTGTTTTCCAAACTGACCGGCCAGGATCTGCCGTCTGACAGTATCGCCCGGCTGGTGGAAGTGGCCCGCAACCTTCTACGCGAAAAATATATCAAAGCCGATATCGGTATGAGCGGCGCCAACGTCGTAGCGGCTGATACCGGGACGCTTTTCCTGATTGAAAATGAAGGCAACATCCGCCTCTCAACCTCTTTGCCGGCGGTCCACATCGCGGTTATCGGAATGGAGAAGCTGGTACCTTCCCTTCAGGATGCCTATAAGGTGGCTGAAGTGACCTGGCGTTATGCCAACTATACAGTGCCGGGCTATGTCAGCCTGATCTCCAGTCCCTCCAAGACGGGAGATATTGAAAAGACCACTACTTACGGCGCGCATGGGCCCAAAGAATTGCATGTTATTTTCCTGGATGGAGGACGGACCGAACTGGCTAAAAATGCGGTACTCAGCCAGGCTCTGTACTGTCTGCGCTGCGGCGGATGCCTGTATGAGTGTCCGGTATTCGGTCTTACGGCCGGACATTTCGGAGATAAATATTTTACCACCAACGGGGCCACCTGGGCAGCTACCGTTAGTATGAAGCCCGAGAAAGCGGCAGCCATCGCTTTTAACTGCCTGACCTGCGGGCGGTGCAAACAGCGTTGCCCGATGTCTATTGACGGCCCGGCTATGGCCATCGAAGTCAGGAGAATGACTTCCGAAGGTACCCGGTGATCCCGGCTGCGGGCTGAATAACTCCGGTTAAATCCAGAAATCGAGCTTGAACCGGTGAATACCGGCGCAAGCTCGGATATAAATCTTGGTGTTTCAGTTCGCGGCTTTACACACTAAATAATTGCTTATCCCACGTATACTTCCACTTTGGCTCCGCCGGTCACTTTCATCAGGTCGTTGGTGATGGCAGGCCAGTCCAGGTTGCTTTTTTTCCGGTAGATGTAGTTGAGACTGATTCTGCCGTCCAGCACCGACATATTCTCCAGCCGGACTCCCGCGATACGCTCTTTCAGGAACTTGTTCAGGGTGTTTTCCAGCGCAGTATAGGAAGACTGATCGACTGAAATCATCAAATTTCCTCGCCCCACCAGGTGAATGCGGTTTCTGAACAGCCAGGGTATTCCCATGGAAACAAAAGCGATGCCCAGTAAAATCCCCATAATGGTGAAGTTTTTGGTTGCCGAAAGAATCGACGTTGCAATCAAAAGCAACATGAATCCGATTTCAGCCGGGTCTTTGACCGGGGTTCTGAATCTGACAAAAGAGAGTGCACCCAGCAAGCCCAGGGAGAGGGGAATAGAAACCTGGATTCCCAGGAAAAGCGCTGTAATGGCTGGTCCGCCGATGATGAAGGTGCGGTGTACTCCAGCGCCGATGTGCCTGGAGCCGTAAAAAAGATAGTACATAAAATAAATGACAATTGAGGCCGCCAGAGAAAAACCCAGACCGGTCAGCGCGGCATTAATGTCCAGGGGTGATTCCAGACTCCTGAAAAAATTGAGAATTTCGTCCATCAGTTAAGGCTCCTTTTTATGTCAGATTTGGGCGGCCGGAAGGCCAGTAACCAGCCATATTGCCGGGATCATGCAAACAGGCATCCAGACAGTTTCCATATTTGGAAAAACGCGTCCATTCGGTGTCCAGTATCTTTAAACGTCTGAGTGCGAGAGGAAGCTCCATTTGCCTGCCTTTAATCTCAACCACTCCCCC
>DATIKD010000400.1:0-7545 GCA_035477965.1 Dehalococcoidales bacterium
CCGGCCCGGCCACCGTCATCGAGGCCATCGCCTCAGGACAAAGAGCCGCCTCATCCATTAACGCCTTTATCCTGGCTAAAGAGATGCCGCTGATTCCGGCCCGGCCGCCATTCAAATCCATACGATATTCCGATATTCCGCCCACTTCGGAAGAAACGAATGTTAGACCGCGTGTAACCTGCGCCGAAATTCCGCTGGCCGATCGTAAAACTTCTTTTGAAGAGGTGGCCATCGGCTATACCGCCAAAGAAGCCGTATTCGAAGCCAGCCGCTGTTTGAGATGTGATATCAAAATTGAAGGCGAAGACGAGGAAGAATAAGTTAATTCTTCATTGTAAAACGAAAAGCCCGCCGGACCACCCCGGCGGGTTTTTTTTAGTCAATTTTGCCAGTCATTCGGGTTGTTTTTAGCTTAAAGTAATCAATTATGTTTGTGAGCAGAAAACCCATCTGCTATAATTAATTCAATTTAACATATACGATATATTTTCCTTTCAAGGAGCAGCCTGATGGACAGAACCGGCGGAGACTTATTACTGGATATCCTGGAAGCTCAGGGAATCGAGCAAATATTCAGTTCACCCGGCACGGAATGGGCTCCTGTCTGGGAAGGTCTGGCAAAACGGTTTCAGAAAGGCAAAACCGCCCTTAAATACACCAATTGCCGCCACGAAAGCCTGGCTGTCAGCATGGCACAGGGATACGCCGAAACCAGCGGCCGTATGGCAGCCGTCCTGCTTCATTCAGGCGTAGGTGTCCTGAATGGCTCTCTGGCAGTCCGCAACGCCTATTTCGCCAGGACTCCGATGTTGATAATCAGCGGAGAAACTTACCAGCACAGTACTGAAGAGGGTATTAAACCGCAGGGATGGCACTGGTTGGGCTTGCTCTCAGATATGGGCGGGCCGACCGCCATGGTGAATAGTTATGTAAAATGGGCTAATACTATCCGGAACCGGGAGAGGATGGTTGACCTGGTAGTGCGCGGCTGCCGGATAGCGCAGTCCCCTGTTCCGGGGCCGGTTTTCCTGACAATTTCACCTGAACTGCTGGCCAAAGAAGTAACTAAAAACGTGATAACACCCCCAGCCAGTTACGATATTGCCTATCAACTATCTCCTGACGGAATGAAAGAAGCCGCCGCCTTGCTGATTAACAGCCTGAAACCCATAATTATCACCGAATACGCCGGAAAAAATCCTCAATCTGTCCCGGCGCTGGTCGCCCTGGCTGAATCCTTAAATATCCCGGTTTTTGAATTTTTCCCCTTCTTTGGCAATTTCCCCAAAAACCATCCCCTTTATCAGGGTTATGATTTCAGTTCCTATCTGCAGGAAGCTGATGTGGTTTTCATTGCCGGCAGTACTCTTCCCTGGTATCCGCCCTCGGCCTGCTTGCGAGAAAATGTTAAAGTCATATTGCTGGATGAAGACACCCTGCACCGTCACATTCCACAATGGGGGTACCACATCGATCTGGCTTTAACCGGCAATATCCGGGACGGCCTACAGTACATCACCTCTCTGATACAGGCTAGTCCTGTAAATAAAACCGTTCTGATTGAAAGACTGGAATACTGGCGAACCCAACATAAACAAACGATGGATGGCTGGGAGACCGAAACCCAAAGTGTTAAAAACAAGCGGCCAATTTCCGCGCGCTGGTTTTTGCATAAAATCAAAGAAATTATGCCGCCTCACACTCTGATAGTGGATGAAACCATCATACATGTCCGGTTGATGCACCGCTACTTAGGCCATCCGGATAGCTTTATACGGGCTACCTACGGCGGACTGGGGGTAGGCATGGGAGAGGCCATAGGAGTTAAGATCGCCTATCCGGAACGTCCGGTGGCACTAATTATCGGTGACGGCGCTTTCAACTATAATCCGGCCCTGGCGGCTCTGGGATTATGCCAGGAATACCGCCTGCCGCTATTGACCATCATCGTTAATAACGGCGGATATATGGCCATGAAAACCGGTCACAACGCCCTTTATCCAGGAGGCGCCGCGGCCGCTTCAGGCCACTATTTCGGAGTGGATATTACGCCCGCTCCGGATTATGTCGGGATAGCCCGGGCATTTGGAGCTCATGCTGAAAAGCTGGAAAATCCCCAGGACATTGACAGCGTTTTAAAGCGGGCCTTCCTGGCAATAGAAAACGGACAGCCGGCTTTGCTGGATGTAGTGATGGACTGAGTCATTACGGCCGCCGGTACACTGAGATCGTCAAAAACCGGATGAATTCGAGCTTGATTTACCAGTTGATGACTGCCGGCTGGTTAACCAGAAGAAAACAATCACGCCCAGGCACAGCATTCCCGCGCCGAAATAAAAGGCGAAGCTGGTTTCACCCAGGTCAACCACTCTTCCGGCGATAATCGGCCCAACCGCGAACCCGATACTCAAACCCATATTGACCACACCCATGGTTGAACCCATACCAAACTTACGTCCTTCAGTTACACTCAAAGCCGCAATCGCCGGATTGGCAGTCCCTGCACCCAGAGCTAATAACAAAGCCAGGGCCAGGATGACCCAGAATAAATCACTGTGAGGAATCAGGAATAAAGCTGTGATAATCAAACAGCTTCCCCCCACAATCAACCAGCGCTTATTGAAGCGGTCCGCAACACGCCCGGCCACAGTGCCCATCAATGACATTAAACTCATGGTCGCCGAAATTATAATTCCAACCATGGTCAAGCTCAGGCCTTTGGCCATCCCGATAATCGGTAAAAAGGTTATGTAACTACCCTGACTGACAGCAGCCGCAATTTGATAAGAAAAAAGCCCGCTGACTATTTTGCTTTTCAACATCTCCTTAATTGAAGTGCGTTGAGTTGGGATACGCGACTGACGGGCTTCAGTTTCCGGCAGGAAAAAGTATATTATCAACATGGCCAAAAAATTTAATCCGGCCATGAAGGCAAAGGCGAAATTCATGCCGCCGTATTGTGACATCACTCCGCCCAGCAAAGGGCCAACTCCAAATCCGCTGTAAAAAGCTGCGCTGGCATATCCCATCCATTTCCCTTCTTGACCTTTGGGTGAAACATCCCCAATATAGGCTGAGGCAATGGGCAGAACCATTCCGCCGGCCGCTCCATGCAGCAAACGCATGAAACACAGCAGGGGCAAATTGGGAGCGAAAATATACCCCAGGGAAATAAAAGCATAAGCCAGAAGGCCGGCCATCAGAAATAGCTTGCGGCCTTTGCGGTCCGATAGCCGCCCAAAAAGTGGCGTAGAAACGATATTGGCTATGGCATAAGAAGCCATCACCAGCCCTATCCAGACGCCTGAAGCGCCCATATCCCGGGCATAAATAGATAGCAGGGGCGCTACTATCCCCATGCCCAGATTGGAAGTAAACATGGAAAAAGCCAGAGGGGCGAATATTCTTTTCATTCTATTTACTCAATATGGAGGGTATCATTCAGCCATGCCGCTGAATCAATAGTTGAGTTTATATATCATTAAACTAACTAAAACTATTATGCAATATTTGACCACTTATAGCAAGCTAAGGTACTAAAGGCCTCCGGGTATCTTTTTAGTACAAGAGGAGTTTTGACAAAAAGGACGCCCTTTTCGCTTGACAATAGAACATTTGTTCTATATAATATCACTTACCGGAAGTTGAGGTAAAAATCATGAAAATACTGTGTGTTTTAGTGCCGCATTTTCCTTTGTGCTGTGAAATTATAAGAAAGCCCGAACTGGCCAATCAACCGGTTATCCTGATGCAGGTGGAGGGTTCCCGGAAATCAGTGCTGGACTATTCTCCGGGACTGCAAAATCTAAAGCGCGATATGCCTTTGCAGCAGGCGCTGGCGCTTCAGGGTACAGCCGTCCTGGTTCAGGCGGATGTCCCTTATTACTGGTCGCTTTTTAATGAACTGCTGGAGCGCCTGGAAACCACAAGCCCTCTGGCAGAGGGATATGACCTGGGACAGGCCTATCTGGGACTGGACGGCCTGCATCTCATCTATCCGGATGAGCGGTTGCTGATAAAAAAGATAAAACAGATTATACCGGATGTGTTCAGTCCGCAGTTGGGCATCGCTGAAGGCAAATTCCCGGCTTTTCTGGCTGCCTCTGACAGCACTGATGGCAACTACCTGGCTTTCAGCGGAGACCTGCGCGCCGTGCTTAAAAATCGCGCCTGTGATATTTTTCCCATCTCACTGAAAAGCCGAGAAAAATTACATCAATTTGGGCTGAAAACCCTGGGACAGGTGGCCGCTTTACCGGCCAGTTCACTGCAGTCTCAATTTGGCCCGGAAGGCAAACTAATCAGTGAACTGGCCTGCGGTCTGGATACCACTCCGCTCTATCCCCGTTTTATGGAAGAGAATATTGAGGAAAGCACCGTGCTGACCTCAGTCACGGTTGCGCTGGAAGCTATTTTAATCAGCCTGGAAGCTCTGCTCAGCCGCGTCTTCGCGCGGGATATTCTGAAGGGACGGGGCATCCGCCGTCTCAATTTGTGGACCCGCGGCTGGAGTACTAAGAGCTGGGAACATACTGTCCAGTACAAGGAACCGGCCGTGGATGTTAAGACCGTAATGGCGCGGATTAAGCCGCTGCTGGAGAGTTACCCTCAGCCAGGGCCGGTGGAGCGGATAGGTTTGCAAATCAGCGGTCTGGGTTACCGCAGCGGCCGTCAGAAAAGCCTTTTTTCAGATGTGCGCGCTATGGACCGCCTGATGGAAGATATCAAGCATCTGGAGTTCAGAATGGGCGGCCCTCAAATTTTTAGAATCAAGGAGGTAGAGCCGTGGTCCAGAATACCGGAACGCCGCTACGTCTTGGCGCCTATAAATCAGTAAATCTGCCTGAACCGATAAAAGTCAGGGAAGATGCCGCCGGACTGCCTCTGGAAGTTCTGACTCCCCGCCGGCAGATTATTATCTCTGTTGAGGACCGGTGGCGGATTGATGATGAATGGTGGCGTCATGAGCCGCTCTCAAGAATGTATTATGCCGTTTTGTTCAAATCCGGCCAGAACCTGGTTATTTATAAAGACCTTATTCAAAATGAATGGCACCGGCAGGTCTACGGATAATAATATTTAAAATCCGCGGGATAAGACTCTCTCACGTAATAAAGTGGCCCACCTGTTTCCATATAAAATACATCTTTTAAGTTAATCTCATGTCTTACGCTGAATTGCACTGCCACAGCTATTATTCTTTTCATGACGGCGCTTCCTCTCTGGAAGAACTGCTTATGCAAGCCGCCAGGCTGGGTTATCAGGCGCTGGCGGTAACAGATCATAACAATCTCTGCGGAGCCATGCGTTTGGCCCAACTGGGACGTTCGGTGGGTATGCACTGCATCACCGGTGCTGAGCTAACTCTTAAAGGCGGCCAGCATCTGACTTTAATTGCCAGAGACCGGCAGGGATACCGCAACCTCAGCCGCTTGATTACTGCCGCCCACAGCGCCGGTGAAAGAGACAGCCCGGAACTGGACCCGGCCCTCTTCAGTCAGCATCACACTGGCCTGATTGTCCTCTCCGGCTGCCGGCAGGGAGAGCTGTCTCAACTGGTTGACAGGGCCGATTTTGAGGCCGCCCGCAGGCTGATTTGCCGCTACCTGGACTGGTTTGGAACTGAAAATTACTATCTGGAATTGCAGAATAACCTGGTCAGCGGCGATAGTGCCCGTAACCGCAAATTGATTACTCTGGCCAAAGAGACCGGCGCCTCAGTGGTTTTTACCGGCAACGTCCACTACCATATCCGTGAACGTCATCAACTGCAGGACTGCATGGTTTCCATCCGGCACTGTAAAAGTCTGGAGGAAACCCACCGCGAGCGGCGTCCCAATTCCGAATTCTATTTAAGACCGCCGGCCGAACTGATAAATCCAATCAAAGAATATCCGGAAGCTCTCCGCAATACTCTCAAAATTGCTGACCAATGCACCCTGGATATCAGCCGCGACCTCAATTATACTTTTCCGGACTATCCGGCGCCGCCGGGCTACACTGCCGGCGAATATCTGGAAAAACTATGTTACGAGGCCGCCGTGCGGCGTTACGGTTCAGTCACTGAAGCTGTCAAAAAGCGTCTGGATGAAGAATTCGAGCTTATCCGCCGCTATAAGCTGGCCGGCTTCCTGCTGATGTACCATGAAGTAATCAAGCTGGGACGTGAAGTCATGATAGAACAGGGTTTGAGCGACCCGGCTTTAACACTGGAGGAAAATCCGCCCGGGCGGGGGCGCGGTTCATCAGTCTCACTGCTGGCAGGCTATCTGATCGGACTTTCTCATATTGATCCCCTCAAATATAGTCTTTCTCTGGAACGCTTTCTGCCGGCGGATGCCATCAGCAGCGTGCCGGACATCGACCTGGATTTTCCCCGCAGCATCCGTGAAGACCTGATACTGCGGACTCATCAAAAATGGGGCTGGCAGCACGCCGCGCTGACCAGCACCATCGCTACTTATCTGATCAAAGGAGCTGTGCGCGATCTGGGCAAAGCGCTGGGACTGCCAACCGAAGAAATTGACCAGCTTTCCAAACAGAGCGATTGGGGCAGCGCCAAAAAGCTGGAGCAGCAGATGCAGAAATCGCCCCGCTTCCAGTCTAAAATAAAAGCTCCGGTGTGGCGGGAACTGATCCGCCTGGCCTGGGAACTGGACGGTTTCCCCAAATATATGGGACAGCACCCGGGAGGCATGATTTTATCTTCCTCCCCACTGATTGACATTGTGCCGGTGCAAAGAGGGGCCATTGAAGGCCGTTACGTTTGTCAGTGGGACAAAGACAGCATTGATGACGCCGGATTTGTAAAAATTGACTTTCTGGCGCTGGGTGCCCTGTCCCAGATGCAGGAAGCAGTTGAACTGATTAAAGCTCGCACCGGCCGGCGCATCGATATGTCGCGCATTAATTTTGATGACCAGGCCGTCTATGATATGCTCTGCTCCGGAGATACCATAGGCATCTTCCAGGTCGAATCCGCGGCCCAGATGCAAACTATCACGCGCCTTAAACCGCGTAATCTGCTGGATATGGCCCATGAAGTGGGCGCAGTCAGACCCGGAGTGGGAGTAAACCACGGAGTACAGCAATACCTGGCCAGGCGCAGCGGAAAACAGGCCGTCAGCTTTGACCATCCGCTGGAAAAACATGCTCTGGAACGCACCCTGGGAGTAGTGTTGTTCCAGGACCAGGTCAATCAACTGGCCATCGATGTGGCCGGCTTCCCTCCCAGTGAAGCTGACCGGATGAGACGGGCCTTCGGACGCAAACATAATGAAGAACTGATTAAACAATATCATCAGAGATTTTTGGAGGGAGCCGGGAAGAAAGGGGTAACTGAGAGCGCCGCTGAAAACATTTTCAAAAAATTCAACGGGCTTTATATGTTCCCTGAATCACATGCTTTTGCCTTTGGCGTAACCGCATATCAGGCCGCCTGGCTGAAATATCACTATCCGCTGGAGTTCTTTGTGGGCCTTTTTAACCAGCAGCCGATGGGCTTTTATAATCTGGAAACCATCAAGGAAGATGCTAAAAGGCATC
>DATIKD010000401.1:0-4615 GCA_035477965.1 Dehalococcoidales bacterium
GATTTCCATTTATCGGCAAAGGGTTCGATCGGCATGATTTCGTTAGTGGGGCCATCCAGAGAGAATTTATTATAATCCACAATGGTAATCAGGTTATCCAGTTTATACTTGGCAGCAAACATGGCTGCCTCCCAGGTCTGGCCCTCCTGACATTCACCGTCGCCCACAATGCAAAAAGTCCGATATTTAGGGTTGTGCTTAATAATGTACCTGGGTAAGAAGCCCTGCTCTATGCCAGGCGGATTTTGAGCCATTCTCAGCTTTTCTGCCATGGCCATACCCGCAGCAAAAGAAAGCCCCTGTCCCAAAGACCCACCTGAAAAATCGATGCCTGGTGTGCACCAGCGGTCAGCATGTCCCTGGAACGGAGAGGCATAGCAATAGTAACTATTCAGTTGTGATTTGGGATATACCCCCAGTTCAACCAGGGCAGCATAAATAGCTTCACAACAGTGTGCCTTGGAAAGAACGACCCGGTCTCTCTCCGGCCAATCCAGATTCTTGGGATCAAACTTGATATGATGAAAATAAAGGGCAGTAACCATATCGATGAGTGACATGGTTCCACCAACATGTCCCTGTTGAGGCGTGCTGAAAATATCAAAACAATAGTGACGAATAGTATTCGATTTTTTTACCAGGTCCTTAATCAGTTTATCATCATGCACCATAAGTTTTCCTTCCCGTTATTTCAATATTTACAGTCTTGGGATTCAGTTTGGCACCGCAGCGAGGGCAGATATCTTTATAATAGCCCAAAACAGTTTCCTCAGATGGAATAGCCCGCATGTATAACCGCCGCTTTATAATTTCGCCGAAATAGAGCAGCATCCCGCACTTTTTACACTTTATTTGTTCGCTCATCAATACCTCACTTTAAAAGTCATTATTCCGTTTAAAACACTTAGTGTTATTTTACCCGTTACTGTTTGCCTTCAATACATTTTGATCAGGGTTTTTACTGATTTACCCTGCTTGTGTTTTTCAAAAGCTTCCTGTATTTCATCCAGAGGGAAAACATCCGTTACTATGCCTTCCAGATTCAATTTGGCCAGCATATTTAAAGCCCGCGGGAAAGAGTAGGGTGCAATGAAGACCGATTTGATTGTCAATTCATTGGCATACATGTTAAAAGGATTAACCGGTATTTCTTTATCATAAGCATAAACCGCAGCCCAGATAACAGAACCGCCTTTGTCTGCCAGGTACAACGACTGACGGGCGGCTTCCAGGTTGCCGCTGGCTTCGATTACAACGTCAAAACCCCGGCCCTGCGTCATTTCCTTACCAACTTTTATGACATCCTGACTGACGGGATTGACCGTTACATCAGCCCCCAGTTTTTTAGCCAATGCGCGTTTGAATTCCACAGGTTCGGATACCAACACACTGGCCGCCCCGGATTTGATTGCCATTTCCATCGCCAGCAAACCAATTGGCCCCGCGCCGGAAATCATGACCGATTTTCCCGGTGTAATGTTAGCCTGGTCCATGGTATGGATAGCAATGGAAACCGGCTCCAGTAAAACGCCTTTTTCAAAACTGATTTCATCCGGAAGCGGGTAGATGGCCGCTTCGTGATAAACCGCATATTCGGCATATGCCCCGGTAGCCCCTATACTATGGCTGCAAAAATGTTCCATTTTATTGCGGCAATAGTAACACACACCGCAGGCTGAACGAAAATTCATGGCTACCCGCTGACCGATTTTATAGCCCATCTTACAGCTCTTGCCAACTTCAACAATGTTACCGCAGGCTTCATGGCCGATAATAGCTGGCCCTGAGGCACCCTGCCGGGGTGGACGGCCTTTCATCAATCCGAAGCGGTCCTCTAAAATTTCAGGGTCAGTTCCGCACAATCCGCAATACTTTATTTTAACTTTCACTCTGTCCGGTCCGCACTCCGGTTCCGGAACATTTTCTATACCGAATTGGCCTATTTTTTTAATTACCGCCGCTTTCACATCTCCTCCTTTTTGATTGTGAATTCCTGAAACACTAAATGGAGTTCCTGCCTTTTACTTCAGGGAGTCCGGAGTTCAATGGCCAGACTGCCGGTCTCGGCCGGTTCGAAATAAAGGAAATTGGGGCCTTTCATAGCGATAGATCTGGTCCAAATTTTTAGTCCATCTTTTTTACCTTTGGTAATGGCGGTTTCAAGGTCATCAACCAGGAAACCAATGTGATGCAATCCTTCTCCCGTGGCATCCAGAGACTCTTTTAACGCCTGGTTACCCTCGGTAGGTTCCAGAAGTTCCAATTCCGTACCACCCAGATTGGCGTTGCTAATGGTAGTTTTCCATTCTGCCGGCTTACCGTGCAATTCGCCCTTGAAGCTGATTGTGAATTTCCGCTGTTCTCCCACTTTAAAGGGCCCAATGCCGATCGATTCAAAATATGCCATGGCCTTATCAATATCTTTGACAACCAATCCAACATGATGCAATTTGGTATAAGTGTATTTACCTTCTGCCTTTGTCATAATCACTCCTCGTTTCATAATACTTTTATTTTCATTCCAATCATTCAGAAAAGGGATAATAAACCTCTGTTTATATCACGGAAGATATTCATGAATGCGGTCTTTGCTGTCAGTATAAAGGTTAATGAGGCATGGTGTAAAGTTAAAGTGGGATGAGCCTGACGAGTTATTCCAGCCGGTGCAAACTGTCAACAGGTTTACTTCTTTCATCTGTCATAGGATAATTAATAGTAAGAGACTATTGCCAGAAGGATAGATTTTAGATGTCGTTTGTCAGACCGGATATTTTAAGACCGCCCAGCGAGGCCTCCAGTTACTTTTTGCCTTTTACTAAAGGTTGTGCGAACAATTCCTGCACCTTCTGCCATTTTTACGGTTGTCACCTGCAGATCCGTGACCTCAAAGAAATAAAGAATGAAATTGATGCCCTGGCGCAGTTTATCAAGCACGGGTTACAAACATCCGGCATGCTGTATACAGTTTATGCCATTGCCAGCGAATGGGATGGGAGAAGAGTCTTCATACAGGATGGGGATGCTCTGGTCTATCCTTTTGAACAGCTTAAAGAGGGACTCCGGTATTTGAATCAAAAATTTCCCAACCTTGAAAGGGTAGCCAGTTATGCCACCACTCAGGATATTTTAAGGTTATCTTTAAGTGAACTTAAAGAACTCAAAGAACTTAAAATGGGCATTATTTACCTGGGAGTTGAAACCGGTGATGAAAATATTCTGCAGCAAATTGGTAAGGGAGTAACCTTCAGCCAGATAGTTGAAGCCGGGCGCAGAATAAAGGAAGCGGGTATTCTTAGTTCGGTAACAGTATTATTGGGATTAGGCGGGCAAACGGGAAGCCGTGAGCATGCCCTTGCAACCGCCCGCATTTTAACAGATATGGACCCTGATTATGTCGGCGCATTGACTCTGACGCTGATTCCCGGAACGCCCATGTATCAGGACTGGAAATCCGGCAAATTTATTCCGATAACTCCCATGCAAACATTGCAGGAGCTTAAAATTTTGGTTGAGAATGCTGTTTACAGCCGCTGTTTTTTTAGTTCTATGCATGCTTCGAACTATCTCTCTGTACGCGGCATACTGCCGGACCAGCGTCAAAGCCTGTTAGCCCAGATTGAGAGGGTTATTCAAAGCCGTAACCCGGCTTTGTTACGGCCTGAATATATGCGAGGACTCTGATTCAGGCTTTACATTCAGCCAGACCATTTGATAAACTTTACTTAAAGCAATAATATGCCTCGTAAGTTTATTTGACCTGTAAAGGAGGTTTATTATGGGTGGTAGAGATTTCCCAAAAGGTGAGAAGAAGAAACCCAAGAAAGATGCTAAAAAGCAAAATATCCTTTCTTCCGGAATTCAAGAACCAAGACCGGAGGTAGAGGTAATCCGCAAAGGCAAGAAGACTAAAGAAGCAGAAGAGTAAAAGAAAGGGCAGGTTTAACTGCCCTTTCTTTATATTCCCCTCATAATTCAAGGCTGTGAACGATCAAAAAAGTTTAAAAATCGTCGTAAGCGGTCAAGTTCAAGGAGTCAACTTTCGCTCATTTATCTATCAGCAAGCCCTTAAACTTGGACTAAAAGGTTATGTTCGTAATCTGCCATCAGGATTCCAGGTAGAGATTCAAGTTGAAGGTATTGAAAAATCCTTGAACCAGCTAATAGAGGTTGCTAAAATTGGTCCACCGGCGGCGGAGGTTACGGACTTAAAGCTGTTTTGGTCCGCTTATCAGGCCAGATATGAGAAGTTTCAGATTCGCTATTAGGCCTCAAAACCAACTCTGGCTACTTTAATCAAATCCAGGTATTCAGATTTCAAGTTTAAAAGCTGACAGGCGTCATTATCAATATCAAACGGCTCACCAATAAATATCCTGTCAATATTTTCTGTTTTCCCCTGGTTAATTTGATGTCCTTTTCCAGTGAATAGCTGCTGCCCCTCGATAATACCCAGATCAAAGGGCAAAGTAAAATAAAGATCAGCCAAAACCTTGTCAATTCCCAGGCTAAAGAGGCCGTCCCAACCACCCGCGCGGGCTCCATATTTGGCGCTGGGTAAAGCGGAGAGAAGATTCATGACGCTGAATTCAGGACGATCGTTGATTACTTTTAAAGT